>CAZCJY010000112.1:0-3234 GCA_964498975.1 uncultured Methylocystis sp. | reverse complement strand
CCTGCTGTGCGACATAGGACAGCGCCGCATAGGCGCCGCCGAAAGTGACGACCGCCATTTTCGAGAAGAAAATCGCAATGCGCGCGTAAACGTCCTCGACGCCGAATGCGAGCGCAAGCGCGGCGACGGGGACAAGCCAGAGCGCGGCGAAGAGCGCTACGACTCCAACTGTCCGTTGTGCGTGATGGAGGCGTGCGCCCGCACCGTCGTGAAGCGGCGAGTCATCGTCGTCTCCGTGGCCGCCAAGCGCAAAGCCCGCGAAGCTGGCGCGAGCGCCGAAAAAGCCGATCAACCCAGCGGCGACGACAATCAGCGGAAAGGGCGCGTTGAAAAAGAAGATCGACACGAAGGCGGCGACGGCGATCGCCTGTTGGGCGCGATTTTTCAACGCCCGCTTGCCGAGCCGCCAGATCGCGGCGACGACCAGCGCAAGCACCGCCGCCTTCAGACCGAAGAAGGCGCCGGCGATGGCGGGCGTCGCGCCATAGCTCGCGTAAATCACGCTCAGCGCCATGATCGCGGCAACGCCGGGCAGCACAAAGAGGCCGCCGGCAATCAGTCCGCCCAAGGTTCCATGCATCAGCCAGCCGATATAGGTCGCAAGCTGTTGCGCCTCCGGCCCCGGCAACAGCATGCAGAAATTAAGCGCATGCAGGAAACGGCGTTCCGAAATCCATTTTTTCTCGTCGACGAGCACGCGGTGCATGAGCGCGATTTGCCCCGCCGGTCCGCCGAAACTCAAAAGTGCGATATGCAGCCACACGCGCGTCGCGGCGCGCAAGGAGACTGGGGTCAAGGGGGTGGCGATTTGCGTTAGCGCATCAGATGACATGCGGCGTCCTCCGCTTGCGAAGCTGGACGCGATGCTTGGGCATGTCGCCAATTTGGCTTACCGCCAAAAAAAGGGAGATCGCCATCCCCGTCGGCATAAAGCCACATTGCGATCGACTGCGTCAACGGTGCGGTCAGCGGCCTATAAGACCCGCTGCTGTTCAACTCAGCGCCAGGCGTTATGGTTGTTGGGGGCTATCCTCGTTTGCCGGCGACGTCTCGGAGCTTCGAGCCTGCCACGGCCAGCGTCCCTCGAGCTCCACCTCCATCGTAAAGCTCATCGCGGTCCGTATCATCACGATCAAGCCAAGAACGAAAACATTTTCAAGGCTGGGATGTTCGACGGAGACCGTTCGGACGATGTCCCCGCCGACCAGGAACTCCAGTCCCAGTAGAATCGATCTGCCCACATTCCTGCGGTAGTCGCGATAGGCCAGGCCGCGGTCTTTCCAGCGGATCAGATAGGCGAGGGTTGATATGGACGCGCCGATAAAAATGATCAGAACCCCGGCGACATCGAGGATCAGCCCCGCGGCGTTAATGAACTCTCGGAAGTTGTTGAGGTAGGGCACTAGCGTTTCACCTTCATTCGCCGCATTCGATGAGTCGCGCCTGCGCCTTCGCTCGACCGATCAGCGGCAACAGCGCGGCCAGTTCCGGTCCACTTTCTTTGCCGGTCAGCGCCAGTCGTAGCGGATGGAAGAGCGCCTTGCCTTTGCGCCCGGTCGCCGTCTTGATGTCGCTCGTCCAGGCCGCCCATGTGGTCTCGTCCCATGGTTCGGCCGGCAGCAATTGCGCCGCGTCGTTAAGAAAGGCGGCGTCTTCCCTTATCGGCTCGATCTCGCCTTCGGCGACGCGCCACCATGTCAAAATATCATCGAAGCGCGCAAGATTGCCGCGCGCCGCGCGCCACAGCGGTTCGGCCTTATGTCCGACGATCGTTAACGCTTCGAGACGGTCGCGCACGTCCTCATATTCGTAAAGCGCCAATGTGCGATGCGTCAGCGTCGCAAGGTCTTGCGGATCGAAACGCGCCGGATTGCGCGACACATGCGCGAGGTCGAAGCTTCGGGCGAGTTCGTCGAGCGAGCGCACGGCGTGAACATTGTCCGAAGAGCCGGTCAGAGTCGCCAGCGTCGCGACGGCGAGCGGCTCATAGCCCTCTTCGCGCAGCGCGGCGACGGAGAGCGATCCCGTCCGCTTCGACAGGCCTTCGCCGCCGGCGCCGATCAAGAGATTGTGATGGGCGAAGATTGGAGCAGGCGCCTGCGGCGCCAGCGCTTTGAAGAGCTGCAATTGCACGGCGGTGTTGGTGACGTGATCCTCGCCGCGAATGACATGGGTGATCTGCATGTCGATATCGTCCGCGACCGAAGGCAGCGTATAGAGGAAGCTGCCGTCTTCGCGGATCAGCACCGGGTCGGACAGCGCCGCGCTGTCGATATGCGCCGGCCCGCGGATGAGATCGTCCCATTCGAGGACGCCTGGCTCAAGCTTGAACCGCCAATGCGGGCGCCGGCCCTGCGCCTCGAGATCGGCGCGTTCGGTTGCGGTCAAGCGCAGGGCGGCGCGATCGTAAACAGGCGGCAGGCCTCGCGCCTGCTGCATCTTGCGGCGTTTCTCGAGTTCGTCCGGCGTCTCGTAGCAGGGGTAGAGCCGTCCGGATTGGCGCAGCCTGTCCGCGGCGGCCTGATAGAGCGGGACGCGCTCGGACTGGCGAAAAACCGCATGCGGCGTGACGCCGAGCCAGGCCAGATCGATCTCGATCGCGCCCGCGAATTCCTCGGTGGACCTAGCGAAATCAGTGTCATCGAACCGTAGCGCGAATCGGCCATGGTGCGCGACGGCGAATAGGAAATTGAATAGCGCGACGCGCGCGTTGCCGATGTGGATGCGGCCGGTCGGCGAGGGCGCGAAACGAACGATCGGAGAGGTCATGAGGAAGCTTCGTCAGGAGTTTCGACAAGGGTTTCAGCAAGGCCTTCAGCAGCAACTCTCCCAAGCGCCGCGCCGGGAGAAGATTCTCGCGCCGCCTCCCTTTTGCCAAGAGATCGCGCCTTTGTCAGGCGGAATATCAGACTGGCCGCGTCCGGGCCTCGCGCGCCGCAAGGGAGGCGCCGATCTTCGCGATAGGCGTCGTGACGGCGCCCTGCGTTACGACTCTTAAGAAAAAGCGCCGTTCATGATCCTGGCCTATCTCTGCGCCGGCTGGTGCGCATTCATTCTCACCCTCAATTTCACGAGCATGGCGCTGATGTCCCGCAAATGCCGGGCGCGGCCGCGCGACTTGCCGGCTCCGCAAAATGGGCCGCCGGTGAGCATCATCCGTCCCCTGCGCGGGCTGGAGGCTTTCAGCGAAGAGACGCTGGGGGCGACTTTCGATCTCGACTATCCCGATTACGA
>CAZCJY010000111.1:382-8703 GCA_964498975.1 uncultured Methylocystis sp. | reverse complement strand
TCATGATTTGGTTGAGTTGACTGTCGGTGACGACGTCGATCGGAATCATCTCCTGCGCGTCGTCAAATTTGCCTGCGTCCGAGAAGAGAACAAGCGCCGCCAACAGCAGTCCGGCGTGAACTACTGAGGAGACGACGAAACCAGGCTCCGAGCGCGAAACTCTCACTTTCGCTCACTTCTTCTCCTGCTCCGTCACCAGCGCGACCTTCTTGTATCCCGCGCTCGTGACGAGCGACATGACCTCGGCGACGCGGCCGTAATTCACCGCCTTGGAGCCGCGCACATAGATGCGTTCGTCGAAACCCTGCTTGGCGGCTTCCTTCAGTCTGTCGAGCAATTGAGTCGTCTCGACCGGCTGATCCATCAGGAACACTTGGCCCTTCTCATCGATGGCGATGGAGACCGGCCTCTGGTCGATATTGAGCGCGCCGGCTTTGGTCTGCGGCAGATCGACGGCGACGCCGGTCGCGAGCAGAGGCGCCGCAACCATGAAGATGATGAGCAGCACAAGCATGACGTCGATGAAAGGCGTCATGTTGATTTCGGCCATGGCGCCATAGCGCGGCACGCCGCGCCGCCGCCTGCCGCCCTTGCGTCCCGGAGCCGAGAGGGAAGCGCCCATGATCGCTCCTTACGCCGCGCGGTCGCGGTTGGAGGAGGCCGCGTGCTGATCGATCTGGCGTGACAAGATCGCCGAGAATTCGTCGGCGAAACTCTCCATGCGGGCCTGCGCCTTGGCCACGTCGCCCTGCATCTTATTGTAGGCGATGAGCGCCGGAATGGCGGCGAAGAGGCCGATGGCGGTTGCAAGCAGCGCTTCGGCGATGCCGGGCGCGACGACCGCGAGCGAGGTGTTCTTCGAGGCGGCGATCGAGCGGAAGGACGTCATGATGCCCCAGACGGTGCCGAAGAGGCCGACGAATGGGCCCGCCGACGCCACGGTCGCGAGCACGAGGAGATTGGATTCAAGCTTCTCGACCTCGCGCGCGATCGACACGTCGAGCACTTTCTCGATGCGCGCCTGCAGGCCCATGAAGGAAGCGCTGGCGCCCGCCTGGAAGGAGCGCTTCCACTCGCGCATGGCGGCGACGAACAGCGACGCCATGCCGGTCTGCGGGCGCTCGGAGAGCTTGCCGTAAAGCTCCTCCAGCGAATTACCGGACCAGAAGCTCTCCTCGAAACGATCCATGGCGCGGCGGATGCGCGCAAAGAGCAGCGTCTTGTCGATGATGATGGCCCAGCACCACACAGAAGCGGCGAGCAGGCCGATCATGACGATCTTCACGACGATATGCGCGCCCCAGAACATGCTCCAGATCGTGATGTCGGCGGCGGGTGCGGCGAGCGGGCTCGCGGCGATCTCGGCTGGATTCATGATTTGTCCTTGGAAAGCGGCGGACGCTCTGTGGCGGCGATGGCTGCGACGCCCGGTCTATCGCTCACAATTTCGCCATTTGTGGGGCTGCGGTGCGCCGCACAATGAAACATAGCGGCAAGGCGTTAACAAGCGGTAAGGGTTAAGAAATGGGAAGCGCGGATTGGCGCGCGCGCCGTTTTTTGACAAGGCGCCGAGGCCGATGAATTATGGCGGTCTCGGATCGAGCGGACAGTGGTCCTGCTCAGAAGTCTCCAAGGCGCGCGGTTGTCGAGTGAGCGATGACTTCGGTCGGTTTGAATAATGCCTCTGGCTTTTGCGCTCGCGACGACATTCCCAACATTATTCGCGCCTTGGCGGCGCCGGTGCTCTTCTTCCTGCCTTTCGCGGTTGGTTTCACAAGCCTCCAATTTATCCTGTATATAATTGTTTTAATTGTGCTTATCGGCCGCGCCAATTACCTCCTGCATTGGCATGTTCATCGTCGCTTCACCAATAGTCGCGCCTTCAACCTGCTGCTTGATCTATGCCTGGGCGCGACAACGGGCATGACGGCCTCGAACTGGCGCATACAGCATGTCTACGGCCACCATCTTGGCGCGGATGAGAAATTCCGCGCGACGCCAACGCCGGAGTTGAGCGCCGGCTACTCGGCGCGGGACGCTTGCTCTTATTGCGCGCGCTCCTTGTGGCCGACTTTTTTCGGTCCGTTCCGGGAAGCGTTTGAAAAAGGCGTTCTCGCCTATGTCAAATCGCCGATCGATTATCGCTGGGCGTTCGTCGAACAAAGCCTGCTTGCGCTGCTGATCATCGCCCTGCTGCTGTGGCGCCCATGGCTGACGATCTCTTATGTGCTTCCCTGGTATGTTTCGGTCTTTCTCATCTCAAGATATGTCGACTACCTCAATCATTATGGTTGCGACGAAGGCGACGCCCATCTTGAGGACATCGCCAACAACACCTCACATGCGTGGTTCAACTTCCTGACCTTGAACTTTGGCTATCACACCGCGCATCATCTTTTTCCGAGTGCGCATTGGACGCAATTGCCGGAGTTGCATCGCGCGATCTCGTCTCGCGTTCCACAGCGCCATCTGAAGAATTTCAGCTGGTCATTTCTCCATCTCCCGCGTCATCTCTATTTGGCGCGCAACGGTCGGATGTAGGAGGCTGTGGCCTGCGAAGCGCGCGCTTCGCATTGGCGCTGAGATGAAATTTGCGCCTAGTCCGCGAGCTTGTAGATCCAATAGCCCTTGTGCTGATAGACAAGCTGCATCTTTTCGAGCCGCGCCGGATTTGATGTTGAAAACGGCAACAGTCGCGCGATCAGCGCATCGCCATCGTTCTTGCGCGGAAAATAATGCAGTCGCGTCGCGCCGCCCATAGGTTCGACGGCGTAGCCGCCCTCGATCTTCTCGTCGCGCATCCATTGCTGCGCTGATTTGATGAGGCCATGTGAGACGCCGCCCGTTGAGGCGAAATCCCTATAGGCGATGACAAGGCGCTCGGGCCGGGCGGCGGACGCTTTCCACACGTCGGAAATATGCACGGCTACATATGCGGGCTTGCCGCCGGCGAGTTTTTTCAGCGCTGCGGCGCCTTGCGTCTCGTCTGTGAGCAGCAGCGCTTCGACGAAGCGGCCGAACGCCTCCGCCGATGAGCCTTCGGCGCCTGCGCCCCAACGCGTGCGTTCCTGCGTGGTCGCTTCAGTCCATGCGGTCGGCATTAGCAGACCCCGCGCATGGGCGTCATCGAGCGGCGCGGCGCGCCCTGTGACAAGCCGGATTGCGCGCGACAAGTCCCACCAGGCGAGCACGACGGCGTCCTCAGGCGTATGGTCGCGGATCGCGGCGAGCACTTTCAGCGCGTCGGCCGCCGAGACGTCGGCGAAGAAGATCGGCTCCGTCACCTGGCTGCGCCAGAAAAGCGGAGTCAGCCGCCCCGCTTCGTCGCGCACGACGACTCCCGTCGCCACGGGACTGCGCTTCTGGGGCGCCCTGATCTCCAGCTGTAGCAGCGTCTCTGGCTTCACGCCAAAGCCGGCGGCGTCCTTCACGGCGTCAGCTGAGGCCGGTTCGAGCCGCGCTTCATAGGGTGCGGTGGGGCGTAGCGTTGGAAGAGCGCCCCAGGCGAATAACGCCAAACCGAGAACGACCAACCCGGCGCCGACGATAAGTCTCATGCCATATCCAATTCGTGAAAACGCCAAATCTTCACGCTCTTGCCCCCGCTAGCGTTGGCAAGTCTTCAAGGTCGCCGCGTCCTTAGTTCAATTTATACGCCTAATCCAATTTTTCAGTGACTAGATCACCTAGGTCAACCGCTGTCCGTTTCCACTTCCCCGTGAACAGCGGGAGCCGCGGGGCATAGGGACGAGTGATTGGATTCTGACCAAGGGGTCTCACACTCTTGGCTTGTCGCGCCGCAATAACAGTCCCGCGCCGACCAGGATCGCAAGCCCGCCGAGCCCGGCGGCGAAGGCGCGCCGCGAGGGCGCATCCAGTTCGCCGCGCTTTTCGCCCGAGATGCGTTTCAGTTCGGCGCGGATTTCCGCCGCTTCGCGCAGCTTGGTATCCTCGTCATTGATCTTCGCCGCGCTCTTCACAAGTTGCGACCAGCCGTCGGAATAGGTGTAGCCGCCGGGGTTCGCATGGGCGAGCGCCTTGTAATGCTTGATCTGATGGTGCTCCCACATCTCGGCGAATTCATATTCGACCGCCGAGGGATTGTTGCCCTTCTGCCAAAACAACTGGAAGAAGGCGCCGGCCTCATCTTTTTCGGGTGCGGGCGGAGCGGGGCGGTTGGTCTTCTGCCCCGGCAGCAGCTTGTCATTATAGAGCTTCACGAGAACGCTGCGCGCTTCCTCGGTGATCTTGAGACCGGAGATCGTGCCCTTGTCCATGTCGTCGAGATAGGCCCGCGCGAAACTGTCGGAGTGGCAGTTGGAGCAGGTGGAGACCCACGCCTCCTTGCGCTGGACGAACCATGGGTGGTTCAAATTGTCGGCGATCTTGGGCATCGGCAGGAAAGCCCAGCGCGCCTTGCGCACCATATTGTGCGTGAACTTGCCCTGATATTCCATGTGGCAGAACTGGCAGGTCGGCGCGTTCATATTGCCCTTTTCCATCGCATCGGCCAGACGGACGTTCCAGTCCCACGTGTCGCCGCGCGTCTGATAGATCGTGCCATGTTTCGAGAGCATGTAATTCTCGAACTCATTGTGGTCGACGCCATTGTGGCAGATGGCGCATGCCTGAGGCTTGCGCGCCTGAATAGGCGAGAATTCGTGACGCGTATGGCAAGAGTTGCAGGTCGTCTGCGGCGTGTGACAGAAGGTGCAGCCCTCGGCCACCTCGCGTTGCTCCATCGCCGCCCACACCGCATTCTCGACATTCGCCTTGTAGGAGAGCGCATGCGAAGGCCGGCCGGCAGGCCACTGGCCCTGCGGCCAAGTATAGGTGTCGCGCTCGGATTCGCGCTCGGCGAATTGCTGCACATGGCATTGACCGCAGGCGGCGGCGTCGGGCATTTTCAATTCGGTCTTGTGCTGGCCGTGATCCTTGCCGACGCCCATGTGGCAGTCGATGCAGCCGACCTCCTTCAGCGTTTCGTCGTTCTTGAGCGTTCCCATCGAGCGGAGGTTGTTTTCGACCTCCTTGATCATCGCCTTTTTATAGGCGCGCGAATCGCTGTCCGGCAGTTTGCGGATTTCATTGAGATTGCCGTGGACGCTCCTTTGCCAGCTGTGCGTCCAACCAGGGGTCACTTGCTGATGACATTCGACGCATTGCGCGCGCTGTGCGTCGATCTCGATCGTTTGCGGCGGCTTATAGAAGTCGTGCGGATTGAGATATTTCGAGATCGGAATCGGCTCCCAATATTTCGACAGCGAGCCTTTGCCGGCGCCTTGCGCCTCGTCATAATAGCGCTTCGTCAATGCGTCATAGAGTTCCTTGGGCGAAGCGGTCTTGGAAAGGCCGAGCGCCTTGAAGGTTTCGTCCGGCGTTTCGGCGGAGGCGGGGGTTACGAAGGCGAACGCCAGCGCCAATAGGCCTGCAAATACAAGGCCGGCCGCGCGACAAAAAATCGCTTCGGATTTCAACATGCTTCCCTCGCCGTGTCTCGGTCTGGTTGCATTGTCGGCAGCGCGGCCGCGAGTGGAAAGGACCACCGACTGCACCGCAGATGAGGCCAGCTTTCTACACTTCCGCGACGCAGCTCGTCAAAGCGCCCCTCGACGATAAATGAAGGTCTCGAGAGCAACCATGTCGCCAAATTCATTCATGTCCGAGCTCAAGATGGCGGCGGCGCCGGATGGAATGCGGGTCTATGCGATCGGCGACGTCCACGGCCGCGCCGATCTCTTCGACCGCCTCGCGCAGCGCATCGAGGCGGACATGCGAGCGCATCCTTGCAAAGAAACCGTGACCGTCTTTCTCGGAGACTATGTCGATCGTGGCCCAGATTCTTTTGGCGTGATCGACCGCTTGGCGAAACGGGACTTTCCGACGCCCTTCGTCGCGCTGCGCGGCAATCATGAAGACACAATGATGCGATTTTTCGTTGATGAGGGCGTCTTCGCTGGCTGGACGGATTTCGGCGGGCTCGACACGCTGCGCTCCTATGGCGTCGACGTGCGCGAGGCGCAGCGTGCGGGCGGCGTGGCGCGCTTGCGCGCGGAACTGGTGGAGCGCACGCCGCAAGAGCATCGCCGCTTTCTCGACGAGACGCGGCTCTCCGCCGAATATGGCGATTATTTCTTTTGCCACGCCGGCGTGCGGCCGCGTGTGGCGTTGGAGCGCCAGGATCCGTATGATTTGATGTGGATACGCGGCGAGTTTCTCGACTATCGCGGGTCGTTTGGCAAAATCGTCGTGCATGGCCACACGGTTGTCCCGATGGCCGAAAATCTATCCAATCGGATCAATGTCGATACAGGCGCGTACAAATCCGGGGCGCTCACGGCCGTGGCGCTTGAAGGCGCCGAACGGCGCTTCATCGACACGGCGTGACGGCTCACGCCGAGTTCGCGACCCGGGTAAGCGGCGCGCCTGCAGCGAGCGCTACGACAATCGCCCGTTCGACTGCCTGCGAATCGAGGCCGTAGCGTGTGCGCAGATATTTCTGATCGCCGACGATGGACGGGAAGACGTCGTTGAGCGCGACGCTTTTGAAAAAACCGGGGCGCACGCCAGCGTCGAGGAGGGTTTCCGCGACCGCCGCCTTCAGCCCGCCGACGCGCGTGTGTTCTTCGAGCGTGACGATTCCGCCAGTTTCCCGCGCCGCAGCGAGGATCGCTTCTTCGTCGAGCGGTTTGATCGTATGCATCGCCTCGATGCGGCACTGCACGTCCTGCGCCGCCAGCCGTTCGGCGGCGGCGAGCGCTTCGCGCAATATCGCGCCGGTCGCGATGATGGTGGCGTCAGCGCCCTCGCGCGCGCGCCGCGCCTTGCCGACAATTGCGCGCTCGCCCTCGCGTCGCGCCAGCCCACCGCAGTCCTTGTCGAGCCGCAGATAGGCCGGGCCTTTTTCACGCGCGAGGTCGCGCGTTAGATCCTGCGCCTCCCATTTTTCGGTTGGCGCGACGACGCGCATGTTGGGAAGCGCGCGCATGATCGCGAGGTCTTCCGTCGCGAAATGCGACATGCCGAGTTGACCGTAGGAGAAGCCGCCGCCGACCGCGACGATGGTCACATCGGCGTCGTGATAGCAGATGTCGTTGCGCACTTGTTCGAGACAGCGCAGCGTCGGGAAATTGGCGATGCTGTAAGTATAGACGCGCCAGCCGGAGAGCGCCATGCCGCAAGCGATCGACGTCATGTTCTGCTCGGCGACGCCGGCGTTGATGAATTGATTGGGAAAGCGCTCGGCGAATTTGTTCAAGACGCCGTAACCGAGATCGCCGGTGATGAGCGCGACGCGCGGATTCGCCGCAGCGAGTTCGCAGAGCGTTTCGATGAAGGCGTCACGCATGGTTCGCCTCCAGCTCTGCGATCGCTTGGTCGAATTCGGCGCCCTGCGGCGAGCGGTAATGCCACGCGACCTCATTCTCCATGAAGGACACGCCCTTGCCCTTGGTGGTGTGGGCGATGACGACGCTGGGCTTGCCGCGCTCGAAAGGCAGGCGGTCGAAGACGCTCAGCAATTGCGCGTGATCATGGCCGTCGACTTCCGTCAGCGACCAGCCGAAGGCGCGCCATTTGTCGGCGAAGGGTTCGAGCGCAAGGGTCTCCGCGACGTTCGCGAGGCTTTGCAGCTTGTTGTAGTCGATGACGGCGATGAGATTATCGAGCTTGTGATGCGCGGCGAACATCGCCGCCTCCCAGGTCGAGCCTTCGTCGCATTCGCCGTCGGAAAGCAGCGCGAAGGCGCGCCAGTCTTCGCCGCCGCGCTTCGCCGCGAGCGCCATGCCGGTGGCGACATTGAGTCCATGTCCGAGCGCGCCGGTCGAAAGCTCGACGCCGGGCACGCCCTTGTGCGAGACATGGCCCGAAAAGATCGAGCCATTCTGATAGTGCTGCTGCAACAGGCTGACGTCGAAGAAGCCGGTCTCGGCGAGCGCGGCATAGACCGCCGCGCCGGCATGGCCCTTGGAGAGAATAAAGCGGTCGCGGTCGGGGCGCGTTGGGTCCTGCGGATCGACATTGAGCGCGGCGCCATAAAGCGCAGCGACGATGTCGGCGATGGAGAGCGCCGAACCGACATGCGAGCTGTTGCCTCGGTTCGTCATGCGGACGACGTCGAGCCGAATGCGCTTTGCGAGCGCGACCGTTTCACATCTGGCGTTTTGGGGCATGGGTTCTCGCGCGCGTCGAATCGATGCGGGCGAGAATAGGGGCAGGGGTGTTGAGAAAGGGTTTGGACGCCACCCCTTCCTCAAGGGGAGGGTAAATGCTCGCGCCGGGAAGTCACCCCACGCCCAACTCGAACGCATTTTCCACATGCC
>CAZCJY010000111.1:0-372 GCA_964498975.1 uncultured Methylocystis sp. | reverse complement strand
CTGCGCGCCGACGCGGTCTTCGTCGCGCCGGCGCGCAGCGTGAAGCTCATCGCCCAGGGGTTCGACGCCAGCCAGCGCCCCATGGCGCGCGAGAAACGGCGCTGCTTCTGCGCCGTGATGGCGATGGCCGCGTCGTCGAGATCGCCGCGCGCCTTCACTTCGACAAAGACGATGGTGCGCCCGCGCTTGGCGATAATGTCGATTTCGCCGCCATGGGCGCGGTAGTTGCGCGCGAGAATCTGATAGAGCCGCGCCCGCAGCCAAAGCGTCGCGGCTGTTTCGGCGCGCAGGCCGTAGGCGCGGGCGGCGCGGCGGGCGTCAGGCTTTCCTTTGCTCATAAAGAAACGGGCAAGATCACGATACCCCCTCCCC
>CAZCJY010000110.1:0-8779 GCA_964498975.1 uncultured Methylocystis sp. | reverse complement strand
GGGCTTATCCGCTGGTTCGCCCTTGCCGGTCGCGGCGATGTCGCGCACCTCCATCGCCGCCGCTTCAAAAGAGACGAGCGCATCCAGAAGATCGCGCATCAGCGCGGCGTCGTTTTCGGGCTTTGCAGGATCCAGCTTCTCGATCTGCTCGATGAGCGCGCCGGCCGGCGCCGTCAGCGCACGGCCGCGCACGCCGGCAAGAGTAATCCGCCCGGTCGTGACCACGAGATTTTCACGCTTGTCCTCGAAGCGCGCAGAGTCGAGGACCTCTTCCTCGACCAAAGGCTTCAACGGCTCGTCGGCGTCACTGCGATTGGAAAGTGCGAGATGCGCGAGCTGACGCAGATCGACGCCCTTGGCGAGAGACGCGCCCCAGAAAATGCGCTGAACATCGCCTTTCTCGGATTCGATCGTCTCCTCGCCGCCCTCGCCGCGCGCGATCGCTGCGCGCCCGCCAACGACATTCTCCAAGACGAGCTTGCGATAGGTCGCGCGCCCGATGTCTGATCCGCTGTGGCTTTCGGTCGTCAGCGACGGCATGACGATCCGGCGCGCGGAAAGACGCGCCAGCCGCGCGTCGATGTCCTTCTCGGCGCCGGAAAAGAACTGCGCCAATTCGCTTAGCGGCAGGCTCGCGCCCTCGATCTCGACATGCGGGATGCGGTAGGTCGTCGACCCCAGCGTGATGACGAGATTGTCGAGGACGAGTGGCTTTTCGGCGGCGTGCGGCGACCCGGCGGCCAATGCCGCGAGCGCAAGAGAAATCGCGACACAGGCGGCGAGGGATTTGTGCATGAAACGAACCTTCGGGATGAAGACGGCGCGCAGCTTGCACAACGCGCCGGTGCGGGTAAAGAGCCGCGTGGTTTCGTCGCAGACGGTTTTTTCCGTAGTTTGGGGCTAGTGCGCGGCGCGGCGTCGCCGTGTTAGAGAGGCCGCATGCGTCGACTCCTGCTCCTGCGCCATGGCAAGGCCGACCGGCATTCGGCCGGCGGCGACCGCGAACGTCCGCTCACCCGTCGCGGCATGGAGGATTCGCGCCGCATCGGCCAGTTCCTTCGCGACGAAGATGTGATCCCCGGACTCGCCGTGGCCTCCAACGCGCGCCGCGCCAAGCAGACGCTGGAGCAGGTGCTCGAAGCCTTTCCTGGCCATGTCACGCATCTGATCGAAAACACCATCTATCTCGCGACCGTGGACCATCTTGTCGAGATTTTGCGCCAGACGCCCGACAAGATCGCCACCCTGCTCGCCGTCGGCCATAATCCGGGCTTCGCAGAGCTCGCCTCCTGGCTCGCGGGCGCGGGCGACGCGGGCGAACTTGCGCTGATGCGTTCGAAATTTCCTACGGCCGCGCTGGCCATGCTCGACTTCGAGACCAATCATTGGTCGGAGGTCGGCAAAGGCGGGGCGCGCCTTGAACGCTTTGTCACGCCCGGCATATTGCGCGGCGACGCGGCGGACGATCCCGACTGAGCCAAGCGCGCCACGGCGGCGAAAGCCATGTTGATCGAAGCGCTTCTTACGATGCTGGCCGCGGCGGCGCCCCAAAAGGCGCCGACTGTTGCGGTCGCGCCGGCTTCGCTGTTCTCATTCGCGCCGGCGCCGTCCTATCAGCCGGAGGCCCGCGCCGTGGATAATTGGCGCTTCGAGAGCGCGCTGGCGCTGGAGATGGCGCCCGTCGCGGCGGCGCGACGCGCGATTGGCGCGGAGGAGACAGAACCCGCCCGCTGCGTCAAGCTCAATAATTATTGGTGTATCAAGCGCGCCGGTTGGAATGGCGAGATCGCCGCCGACGCCGACGGCCATGTCGCCTTCGCTTCGGCTGAGGAAGGCGCGGCCGTCGCGGCGCTGCTGCTGCGCCGCTATTATGTCGACTATGGGCGGAAAAGCGCGCGCGCCATCGTCGAGCGCTGGGCGCCGGCGCAATGCTCGCTGATGATCGGACGCCCCATTGGACATCCTTTGCCCGGTCTTGTGGCGTCTCGCGCCGGCATGGCGCGGATGCTGCCGCAGCGCGTCGTGCCGATGGGGCTGGCGCCGCGCGGCATTCAGAATACGCTGCGCGCGCGCTGGCTGGCGGCGCATGGGCGCGGCGGGGTCGGCGTCGGCGCCAAACGGCCGTTTGCGCGGCCGCTCGACCTCATGCCTGCGCCGTCGATCATGGCCGGGGTATCGGAGCGCCCGGCGCGACCTGACGCGGCTCCCGCGCCGATGCGGACCACTCCCGAACCCGCAACCACATCGCCGCCCCCGGCGCCCCTCGGCGTCCCGAACTGCGCCGGCGAGCTTGCGCGCATCGCCAATTACGCCGCTCATGTCGCCGAAGGCGTCGTCGCCGGCCCGAACGACGATCTTGCGCTGTTCACGGCGAGCGGCCAGCCGACCGGCAATCTCGCCAAGGTCATGGCCAATATGGCGGCCATCGAGATCGGACCGGCGCGTCCGCGCGGCGCGCTGATCGCCGTCGCCGTCGCGCAGCTGCGGCGGATGCTGGAGGAGCCGGCCAAGGCCGCGGAAGCCGCCCCGCAAGCGCAGGAAGCGCCGGCGCCGCAAAGCCCATGACGACATATCCGCCGTCGGAAATTTGCAACGGAATAGTCATTTGACGCCGATGCAATATCAACATTCTTTTGGCGCAGCCCAAACTGTGCCTTACGTCATCGACGCGTGACATGCGCTGAATAGAAAAGTCGCGTCGCGCTTAACAGCGCTTCCGCTCGCGAGCATGGCTGCGGGACGCCGCCGCGCTGTCGCAGGGACGAAACGACGCATGTCAGGGGGACATCGTGAAAAGGATGAACCATCTTGCGCTTGTCGCGGCAGCGATCGGCTTCATGAGCGCCGCGCCGGCTTTCGCCGCCGCGACCTTGGACGTCAAGGACGCTTGGTACGGCGTCAAAAATTCAGCCGAATGCCATAGCTTCACCAACCGTCTCGTGCGGTGCAACGGCGACGCCTCGTGCAAATTCTCCTGCGACAGCACGAGCAAATGCGGCGATCCGGCCCCCGGCCAGCCGAAGAGCTGCGGCGTGACCTACACCTGCAGCGACAAGCCGGACGCCAAGCTGCAGAAGACCTTCCCGGAAGCGACCACGCCGCAAGAATTGGCTTGCGGCCTGTAAACCGATCCGCGGCGGCCCGCCCCGAACTTCCGGGCGCGGGCCAGCCGCCTCAAGAGCGCGCCATCAGCTCCAACGCGAGCCCATACACTTTCGTGCGGGCGGGTTCCGGCAACGTTTTGAGCACCTCGAAATAGGTCTGCCCGGCGCCGCACATGCGCGCGTCCTCCAGCGGGGGATTCGGCATTTTGCCGTCGAGCAACGCGTCAATCTCAACTTTGCCCAAGCCCCGGGCCGCGAGCGCCGTCTCCAGCACGCGGAAGTCGGCTTCGCTCGGCGCGGCGCGCTCGATTTTTTTCGCCTGCCCGCTCAAGACCGCCTCCAGACCGGCGAGCGCCATGTCGGACACGACCCGCCGGCGCGTGGCGGCGAATCGCTGAAAGTCGAGATTGGTGGCGCCGTAAAGGAAGGCCACGCACATGCGCTTGTCCTCACGCGCCACCGCCTGCAGCACTTCAAGCTGCTTTTCGAAAACGCGCGCGATCGGCTCCGGCTCCGCCTTGGCGGCGAGAACGCCGCGCGACAGGCGCAGGCGGCGCACCGCCTCGGAGAGATAATAATCGACGCTCTGCTCCTCCTTCGTCTCGGCGAGCCGCGCGGCGAAATCATTGATCGCCGCCTCGTAATCGGCGGTGAAGGTTTCGCGCAGGCGCGCGAAATAGCGGGCGTAGTCCGGCGTCGTGGCGATCAGCGTCTCGATGGCCTGACGCGCCGCGCCCTTGTCGGCCGGCGCGCCGGCGCCGGTGAGCGCGCCGAGCCCGAAATCGGCGGCGCGCAGCGTCGGGTTGAACGCCATCATCATGAGGCCGACGCCAACGCCTACGGCGACGACCGCCGCCGCCAGAAGCGCCAATATTTTTTCCAGATGCATCGCCTGCCTTCGCGCCCCGACCGAAAACGCGAATTTAAAGCATCGCGCATCGGGGAGAAAGCGCATGCGGCCCTTGGCCGTCAAGCGCCGTTCAGCAGGCGATTGAGCCGCGCTGTCTCGGCGCGATGCGCGACGAGCAGGCTGATATGCCGGTTGAGATCATAGCTCCAATGGCCGCGCCGGGCGCGTTCGGCGCGCATGGCGCGCTCGATTTCCTTGAGCGCGGCGCGGGCGGCTTCGGGCGTTTCGCTGGCGATGGTCTGCGGCGAAAGCCGATGGAATCGCGCCAGGACGCTGGCGCGATCATAGCCCCGAAGGCCCGCCGTCAACACGGAGCCGAGCGCGGCGGAGGCGGCGGCGTTCAGACGGTCTCGGCGATCATCTTTGGGATCCTCTCGGCGGCGTCCGCGCGCGGCGACATCTAGCTGTTGCGTCATCAGTTCCTCCATGACGCAACAGAATGATCTCGCGGGCGGAGATGGGGATAAGCAATTTATTCCTCTTGAATAGGATTATTTTCATAATTATATCGTTGACACCACAAACCAGAGTGCTACTATCTAGTTCAAGGAAGGACTTGAACTATGGACGTTTTCTCTGCCGATCATTTCCGCGACGACGACGCGGCCCGCAAATACCTTGAGGGCGTGCTGTGGTCAGACGGCCCTGTCTGTCCGCATTGTGGGGTAGTAAATCATTCCTATGCGACCAAGCGCGCCGGCGTCTATCGCTGCGCCGAAGTGGAGTGCCGCAAGGATTTCACCGTCACCATGAAGACGGTCATGGAGCGCAGCCATATCGCGCTCCACAAGTGGTTGCAGGCTTTTCACCTAATGACCGCCTCTAAGAAAGGCGTTTCGGCGCATCAGCTTCACCGGATGCTCGGCATTACGTATCGGTCGGCATGGTTCATGGCGCACCGCATTCGTGAAGCCATGCGCGCCGGCGGCCTTGCCTCTCCCATGGGGGGCGAAGGCGGTATCGTCGAGGCGGATGAAACCTATTTCGGCAAGACGGACGAAACGCCGACGAAGACGACCAAGGGCCACAAGTTCACTAAAGGCGGCAAAACTGGCCCCTCAGGCAAGCGCCCGATTGTGTCACTTGTCGAACGCGGCGGCCGAGTGCGCTCGTTTCATGTTCCTTCAGCGACCAAGGACAATGTGGCGAAGATCGTTCGTGAGAACGTCGCCAAGGAGTCGCGCCTGCATACCGACGAAAGCAATTTATATCTGGCAGTCGGCAAGGAATTTGCCGAGCATGAAACAGTGCGCCACAGCGCCGACGAATACGTTCGCGGCGACGTGCATTCCAACAGCGTCGAAGGGTATTTCGGCCTGTTTAAGAAAGGCATGAAAGGCGTGTATCAGCACTGCGGCGAGAAGCATCTGCATCGCTATCTCGCGGAATTCGATTTCCGCTACAACACCCGCGTCCGGCTCGGCTACGGCGATCTTGAGCGCGCTCACCTCGCAGTGAAAGGCGCGGAAGAAAAGCGGTTAACCTATCGACAGCCTAACAGCGCCTGTTTGGCGGTTTAAGGCGGGGCGGTTCATTCGCTGGCGTCAGAAGCGCAGAAAGGGGACGCCTTAGCGGGCTTCCCATTTTTGCTGGACGCAGCTGAAACGTCCACAGCTTTCAATTATTTGTTTGGCCTATAGGGCTATGCGAATCAGCGCCTATGGATTAAATGGCCGAGCCGGTTTGCAACTCCCACAAGCAACCCGGCGCTTGGAATGGACACCTTTGCTTTGATTTCACCCTGATATCTGGCCCAGGTTAGGGCTTTTAGTCGTTCGCGCGCATCCGATGGCGATGACGCGACGATCTCAATCCCCCATTCCGAGCCTTCGTGGCGATACTCGAAAAGGTATCGCTTAAACTCAACTCCCATAGGGATAACTCCATGTTTTACTACATCTACAAGGACACAGCCAATCAGTGGCGGTGGACGCTGTTCGCAGCGAACAATAGGAAGATCGCTAATTCGGGTGAAGGCTATTTTAATAAAGCCGACTGCCTGAGCGCGATTGCGCTTGTAAAGGGGTCGGCGTCAGCTCCCGTTCGCGAAAGCTGAGCCTTCCTGGCGTCTGACTGCCTTGGCCCCGCCTTAACCGGCGGGGTCTTTTTTTTGGGCAATGCCCGACGCTCTTGTGACGGATATCGGGGGTTCAGTCAATACGTATAAAGATGTACTTATATGGTTATTTCTCGGAAGCGGTTTTCACGCAAGAAGCGCGTGCCTTTCGCTGTTGCGCCTTCGGCTTCTTCGGAGTCACAGTCTTGGCCGGCGCGCGTCCAACAAGGCGCGCGCCGCGTAACGCGGCCTCGAAGCGGCGTTGTGCCTCTTTCTCCCCATAGGTGTTTTCAGATGGCTTCTCGGTCAAAGATACGAGCCTCCATTAAGGAAATAACAAACAAGCGCCCCGCCGAGCATCAAATATGTGACGCCATAGATCGATTGGCAAACCAAAGCGACCTAAGCGCCGCGGTCGTAAGCTGTGCGCTTGTAGAGCACTCGCTACAACTGGCGCTGCTAACATATTTCATACCTATGAATGGCGACGAACAAATGAGGTTGTTCGACGGCAACGGGACCGGCGCATTGGCTGATTTTTCAGCAAAAATTGCCATTGGCTACGCGCTTGGTATTTATGACGATGCTATCAGAGACGACCTCAACATTATAAAATCAATACGAAATTCATTTGCTCATGCGACAGAAGACTTAAAATTCAGCACACAAGAGATTGCTGACTGCGTCGGACTATTTAACTTCAGCTGTGAAAGTGAATGGGATGATGCGAGGCACCGGTATCTCCTAACCGTGTCTTATTATATGGGAGTATTTGCCGGTATAACTAAAGGCAGAAGCTCAAAACCTAAAACGTTTGCTTTGTTACGTTCGCCACGCTAATCATTTTTTCAAACATACGCTCCACAACATCTCGCTCATCTTCAAATCTGGAATCCATACCCAGCAAAACAGAAACGCCAGCTCGGATAATTTCCGGAGTTATTTCAATTTCCGCCCCGTCGTTAGAGCGGACTTTATTCCTTTCGCTAACTTCGCTCATATTGCTACCCTATCACGCCATGAATCCCTGGGAAAGCGCCGGCCTGTCGGATTTCACCTTATATCGCGGGGCTGTGGTGTCAACGATATAATTAGGATTATTTTCCCGATTACGGTTATCTTCTTCGCAGTATGGAGATTTTCGATGTTCGTCGATCCAACGCCTATTCCCGGGCTCAGCGCCGCCGCGGCCGCCGCCGCGCGCGGCGCGCCCTTCGCCGATCTCCTTTCGTCGCGCCGCTCCAGCGCATCGGTCGCTAGGGCGCGCCAGCTCGCCGTCTATCTCCATCACGTCGCGCTGGGCGCGAACCTCTCGCTCTGCGCGCGGGCTTTCGCGCGCGACCGCGCTACGGTGCGCCACGCCTGCGCGACGATCGAGGACATGCGCGACGATCCGAAGTTCGACGCTTGCGCCAGCCGGCTGGAGACGGCGCTCGCCGCGCAGCGCGACATGATTTGCGCGCTTCTCGTGGAAGGAAGCGCGCAATGACGAAGCGCAAGGAAGCAAATGACGACATTGGCCGCGCGCTGCGCCGCCTGTTGCAGACGTTGAGCGAACCCGGCGCGCGCGCCGCCTCGAGCGATCTCGAAACGGCGACGATCGTCGTGATGGCGGCAAAGAATGGCGTCACCATCGTGCGCGCCCGCCTTCCCGTCGCCGCCGCCGAAGCCGCGCTGGCGCAGGGCCTCGCTTGCTGGGAGAGCGAGGGGACGGCGCGTCGACTGCGGCTCACCGACGCCGGCCGCGCGCATATGCGCCGGCTCGCGGCGCCGGCGGGGCCGGAGGCCGACGCCTTCCGCGCGCAGCATGGGCTCTATGCGATGCGCCCGCTGGAAAAGGGCGCGCGGCCGACGCTCGTGAATGAAGGCGAAAGCCCGCTCGCCTGGCTCGCGCGGCGCAAGGATCGCGACGGGCGCCCTTTTCTCGACGGCGCGCAGGTCGAGGCGGGCGAACGCTTCCGTCGCGACATCGAACAGGCGCAATTGCTCCAGCGCGTCACCGCCAATTGGGAGGCCTCGATCAACGCCGCGCGCCGCGGCGCCGACGCGGGCGTCGCCGTCTCCGAGGTCGCGATGGATGCGCGCAAGCGCCTCACGCGCGCTTTCAGGGCGGTGGGTCCGGAGATGGCGGGCCTGCTCACCGATGTGTGCGGCTACCTCAAGGGGCTGGAGATCGTCGAAAGCGAACGCGGATGGCCGGCGCGCTCGGGCAAGGTCGTGCTCAAAATCGCGCTTGACCGCCTCGCGCAGCACTACGGCCTCGCGGTCGAGGCGCGCGGTCGCGACCGTGCGCTGGCGCTGCTGCATTGGGGCGCGGAGGATTATCGGCCGAGGATGTGAAGTCCAAAACCGTCATGGCCGGGCAAAGCCGTCAAAGACGGCGTCGCTTCGCTCGCCTATGTCCCGGCCATCCACGCCGTCGTTGCGCAACCATTGAAATTATCTCGGCGGAGGCGCCCCGTGGATGCCCGGCTCAAGGCCGGGCATGACGGCGGTATGCAATGCGCGAAATGATCATCACCCCACCACCGCCTCCCGCGCTTCTTTCTTGATGCGCTCGACCATGGAGCGCAGGCCATTGGCGCGTTGCGGCGTGAGATGTTCGGCGAGACCGAGCTCCTTGAAGAGCGGCGCGGCGTCGGTCTCGACGATCTCCTGCGACGGCCGGCCGGAATAGAGCGCCAGCACGAGCGCGACGAGGCCGCGCAC
>CAZCJY010000109.1:0-8936 GCA_964498975.1 uncultured Methylocystis sp. | reverse complement strand
CCGCAGCTCACCGACGAACTCTTCGACCCCGATTTCAAGCTGCCGGAAAAGGGCGAAGAGATTCGCTACATCCTCACCGAATTCGAACCGGTGTTCGACGCCGCCGATTTCTTTCGCTGCGGCCGCGACATCTTCGTCACGCGCTCAAATGTCACCAACGCCATGGGCGTCGACTGGCTGCGCCGGCATTTGGGCGAAGGCTATCGCATCCATGAGATCAAGAGCCGCTGCCCGAACCCGATGCATATCGACACGACGATCCTGCCGCTCGGCCCGGGCCGCGTGTTGATCAATCCGGAATATATCAACCCCGACGAATTGCCCGACATTTTGAAGAAATGGGACATTCTCGTCGCGCCAGAGCCGGACCCGATCAACGACCGCATTCTCGCGATCACGTCCATGTGCGGCAAATGGCTCAGCATGAACATTCTGATGATCGACGAGAAACGCGTCATCGTCGATCCGCATCACACCAATATGATGCGGCAGATGGAAAAATGGGGCTACGAGCCGATCCCCTGCGGCTTCCTGCATTATGCGGCGTTCGGCGGCGCGTTCCATTGCGCGACGCTCGACGTGCGCCGCCGCGGAACGCTGGAAAGCTATTTCTAGGGCTATTTCAGATCGACGCCGCCGAGCCTCAAGCCGACGATTCCCAGCACGATGAGGGCGATCGAGCCTAATCGCAACGGAGTCGTCGGCTCGCCGAACAGATAAACGCCGACCACCGTCGCGGCGGCGATGCTCGCTCCGGTCCAGGCCGCATAGGCGGTGCCGGCGGGAATGGTTTTGACGGCAAGGCCGAGGCAGCCGACGCTTGCCGCCATGAAGAACACCATGATGACGGAGGGCCACAGACGCGTGAATCCGTCCGCGTATTTCATGCCGATGAGCCAGCCGACTTCGCAGATGCTGCCGACAAAGAGGATGATCCAGTCCATTTAACCGTCCTTATTGCGGCGAAGTCGTCGCCGGGATTCGTCGCCTGCCGCCTTGTTGGCGTTCCACGGGCCTTTCCGTCAAGGACCCAGCTGGGGACAAGATTTGTATTTCCGGCGCGGCCGCCCACATAGGCCGCAAAGGAGCCTTCATCATGAGGAAGATCATCGGCGTTTACCCCGCGCCAGACGCCATGCATTGGGTCGGCGATGGCTTTCCGGTGCGCTCGCTGTTTTCGCATCACGAACATGGCCTGCGCGTCAGCCCGTTTCTACTGTTTGACTACGCCGGCCCATTCGATTTTCCGCCCTCGCCCAGGCGGCGGGGCGTCGGCGCGCATCCGCATCGCGGTTTCGAGACGGTGACCATCGTCTTCGACGGCGAGGTCGCGCATCGCGATTCGACCGGCGCGGGCGGACTCATCGGCCCCGGCGACGTGCAATGGATGCGCGCGGCCTCCGGCGTCGTGCATGAGGAATATCATTCCGAGACCTTCGCGCGATCTGGCGGGCGTTTCGAAGTCGTGCAGCTTTGGGTCAATCTGCCGGCGCGCGAGAAGATGAGCGCGCCGCGCTATCAGACGTTGCTCGACAAGGACATTCCGCGCGTCGATCTGCCCGATGACGCTGGACTCGTGCGCGTCATCGCCGGCGAATTCGACGGCCATAAGGGTCCAGCGCAAACGGCGACGCCGATGGACGTTTGGGACGTGCGCATCGACGCGGGAAAAAGCGTGCGCTTCGCCTTGCCCGAGGACCGCACGCTGCTTGTCGCCGTGCTGGAAGGAACAATCGAGGCGAATGGCGAAAAAATAGCCCGCGCGACGGACGTCATGGTGTTCGATGACGAAGGCGGCGAGATCGCCCTTGAGGCCAATAGCGATGCAAAGCTGCTGCTCCTGAGCGGCGAGCCGATCCTTGAGCCGGTCGCGCAACAGGGACCCTTCGTCATGAATACGCAGGACGAATTGCGCCAGGCTTTCGTCGACTATCAGTCCGGAAAGTTTGGCGCGATCGCGCCGCAGAACGCCTAACTGGAAGAAGAAGCGGCGCGCCGTTCGATTGAGCGCGGCGCAAGGCGCAATTCCTCGATCGTCGCCGCGAGCGAAGCGAACTCCACGGGCTTGGTGAGAAAGGCGTCGACGCCGGCGGCGCGCGCGGCGCGCTCGTCTTCCTCCCGGCTGCTCGCGGTCAAGATCAAGATGGGCGTGCGCGGCGTCCCCGCGCGCGACTCCGCCTCGCGAATGCGCCGGCTCGTCTCGCGCCCGTCGAGATCGGGCATGAAGAGATCCATGACGATGACGTCGTAAGGCGCGCCGCGGCCTTCAATGGCGTCGCGCGCGCGCGCCAAAGCCAGCGCGCCATTTTTTGCGCGCGTCACGCTGGCGCCGAGCTTGGCGAGATGGCGTGTGAGAATGAGCGCATTGATCTCATTGTCTTCGGCGACAAGCGCATTGACGCCGGCGAGCGCCTGCGCCGGTTCGCCCGAGGCGGGTTTGGGCGCCTGCGCATTTTCTTGCGACAGTCGCGCGATGAGAGAGGCGACGCGCACCGGCTTCACCAGCCAGCCGTCGAAGTCGCGCAACGCCTCCTCGCCGAAGGCGCGGCGCTCGAGCGGCGAGAACAAAAGAAACAGTCCTCCAGCCTGCGCCGCGCGGGCGCTCTCGGCGAGTCGGGCGGTCGTCTGCGGCCCGAGCGCGCAATCGACAATGACCGCGTTGAACGGCGGCGCGCCCTGTTTCAATCGCGCCAGCGCCGCTTCCTCGCCCGCGGCGATCTCCGCCTCGGCTCCGGCCGAGCGCAGGCTCTCTGCGAGATAAGGCGCTTCAAAAACACTCTGCGCGACGATAAGCGTCTTGCGTCCGGCGAGCGGCGCGGGCGCAGCGTCTTTAGCGGCAAGCGGCGCCGGCAAAGTGAAGGCGAAAACGGCGCCCTTGTCCGACGATTTTGCGAGCGTCAGCGCGCCGCCCATCTGCGCCACGAGCCGGCGCGAAATGGCGAGGCCGAGGCCCGTCCCGCCATTGCGGCGTGTCTCGGCGGCGTCGGCTTGTTCGAATTCCTCAAAGATCGCCTCGCGCGCGGCCTCCGGCACGCCGGGGCCGGTGTCGCGCACCTCGAAACGCAATTGCGCGCCATCGCGCGCGACGCGCACGCCGACGCCGCCGCGCTCGGTGAAGTCCACGGCGTTGCCGATGAGATTGACGAGCACCTGCCGCAGCCGCGCCGGATCGGCCTCGATCTCGCGCGGCGCATCGGGCGCGATGAAGCTCGCAATTTCCAGCCTCTTTTCGAAAGCGCGCGGCGCGAGCAGTTCAACGACGCTCTCGACGAACGGCGCGAGCGCGAAAGTCTCATGCCGCAGATCGAGCTTGCCGGCTTCGATCTTTGAGAAATCGAGAATGTCGTCGATGAGCTGCGCGAGGGAACGGCTCGAATCGCCGATCGCTTCGACATAGCTCGCCTGCTCGGCGTCGAGCTTGGTCATGGCGAGAAGCTGGGCAAGCCCCATGACGCCGTTCAGCGGCGTGCGGATTTCATGGCTGACCGCCGCGAGAAAACGCGATTTGGCGAGGCTCGCGGCTTCGGCCTTGTCGCGCGCGGCCGCGGCGGCCCGCAGCTCCCAGATTTCGTCGCGCAAGGATTCAAGTTCCGCCTCGACCCGATCGCGCCCGCGCTTGCGCAGCGCGACAAAGATCGAGGCGGCGAGCAGCAACACGACGAACTGCGCGCCGAAGAGAATCAGAATGTCGCTCGACGTCATGCGGAGATCATCACGCCGCCATGCGCCCCGCCGCAAGACCGGCGCGGTAGGAAAGCGCTTCGGCGAGATGCGGTCGGCCGACGGCCTCGGCGTTGTCGAGATCGGCGATGGTGCGCGCAAGCTTCAAAACGCGGTGGAAGCCGCGCGCGGTCAGCGCGAAACGCTCCGAGGCGTCGCGGATCAGCGCGGTCCCCGCCGCGTCAAGCTTGGCGACGCGCTCGATGACGGGCGCCGGCGCGGCGGCGTTGGCGGCGACGCCCGGCAGGCCCAAAGCGTCATAGCGCGCGCGCTGAACCTCGCGCGCGCGCGCAACGCGAGCGGCGACCTCGCGCGAGCCTTCCGCCGGGGGCGGCAGCACGAGATCGGCGGCGGTGACGGCGGGCACTTCGATCTGCAGATCGAAGCGGTCGAGCAGCGGGCCGGAGAGACGCGCCTGATATTGCGCGAGGCAGCGTTCATTGGGCTGGCGCTTGCAGGCGTAGCCTGGGTCAAGCCCATGACCGCAGCGGCAGGGATTCATCGCCGCGACAAGCTGGAAGCGCGCCGGATAGATGGCGCGGTGATTGGCGCGCGAGACCGCGACCTCGCCGGTCTCTAGCGGCTGGCGCAGGCTGTCCAGAACCTGCGGCTGAAACTCGGGCAGTTCGTCGAGAAACAGCACCCCATTATGCGCAAGCGAAATCTCGCCCGGCCTGGCGTGGGTTCCGCCGCCGACGAGCGCCGGCATGGAGGCGGAGTGATGCGGGGCGCGAAAAGGGCGCCGGTCCGTCAATTCGCCGCCCGCGATCTGTCCCGCCACGGAATGAATCATCGAGACTTCGAGCAATTCGCGCGGCATCAGCGGCGGCAGGATCGAGGGCAGACGCGCCGCAAGCATGGATTTGCCCGCGCCGGGCGGGCCGCTCATCAGGAGATTATGGCCTCCAGCGGCGGCGATCTCGAGCGCGCGCTTGGCGCTCTCCTGACCTTTGATGTCGGAGAGATCGGGCAAATCGGCCGCAAGCTTGCGCACCGCCGGCTCGGGACGCGCGAGAACTTGCGCGCCCTTGACGTGATTGACGAGCTGGATGAGCGAACGCGGCGCGATCACCTCCATCTCGCGCGACGCCCACGCCGCCTCGGGTCCGCACTCGCGCGGGCAGATCAACCCAAAGCCGCGGGCGTTGGCGGCGACTGCCGCCGGCAGCACGCCCGCGACCGGCGTCAGCGTTCCATCGAGCGCGAGTTCGCCGAGCACGACGAAGCCGTCCAGCGCGTCGGAGGGAATGGCGCCGATCGCCGCCATTACGCCGAGAGCGATGGGAAGATCGTAATGGCTGCCTTCTTTCGGCATGTCCGCGGGCGCGAGATTGACGGTGATGCGCTTGGCCGGCAAAGCGAGTCCGGAGGCGATGAGCGCAGCGCGCACACGCTCGCGCGATTCGGCGACGGCCTTGTCGCCGAGGCCGACGACGTTGAACACAACCGAACCGCTCGAAATCTGCACTTGCACGTCCACGGGGCGCGCCTCGACGCCTTCGAAAGCGACCGTCGCAACGCGCACCGCCATGAGCCGTCTCCTGAAAAAAACCGGCGGTCGGCGATGGGCTCCGACCGAAATTTCCGCTCTCAGCCTAATCGCCGGCCTGCGTCCTTGCAAGAACAATATAAGAACATTTGCTACGTTCGCATGTTGCCGAAATATAATTTGCCTCTCTTAATATCTCGGCGGGATAGTCGCCGCGCGAGGGCTGAAAAAGCCCAGCGTCTTGTTTGTAAACATACCAAGTGAGAGAGAGCTGTCCATGAAAGTGAAGACGCTTTTCGCGCTCGCCGTCGCCACAGGCCTCGCAGCGCCAGCCTATGCCATGCCGGTCGCGCCTGACGCGGCCGATGCGCCCATCGTTAAAGTTTACGGCGGCTGCGGTGTGTATGGCCATCGCGGCCCTTACGGCGGCTGCCGCGCCGGCGGACAATGGGGCGGATACCGCTGGGGCCGTCCCTGCCCGCCCGGCTTCCACCTCGGCCCCTATGGCCGCCGCTGCTGGCCGAACTAAAGCAATAAAGAAATTTTAGCCGGGACGGCGCATCCGTCCCGGCTCTGCGCGCCGCCGCGCAACGTCGGCGTTGAGGCCATAGGCGCCTGGGGCGTTCCCCCCTGACGCGAAACAGATTAGGCTCGCGCCAAGACTCGATTTGCCAAGACTCGATTTAGGAGGCGGCCATGCGGAAATCCAAAACTGCGTCGAAAGCTCTGGCTTTGGCCGCGCTCGCCTTGGTCAGCCTATTGGCGACGTCATTCTCCGCGCAAGCCGCGCGATGCGGCAATGGGGCGGGCGGCTTCGAGGCGTGGAAGCAGGAATTCGCCGAGGAGGCGCAGGCAAGAGGCATCGGGGCCACTGGGATCTCGGCGCTGATGGGGACCAGATATAACGCCGCGACCATCTCGGCCGATCGTGGTCAGAAGAGCTTCCGCCTCTCCCTCGATCAGTTCCTGACGAAGCGCGGCGGCTCCGCCATCGCCTCGCGCGGCCGCGCGCTCAAACAATCCCATGCGGCGCTCTTCGCATCCATCCAGCAACGCTACGGCGTCCCGCCGGGGCCGCTTCTGGCCATTTGGGGAATGGAGACGGGATTCGGCGCCGTGCACGGGAATCAGCATGCGCTGTCGGCGGTGGCGACGCTCGCCTACGACTGCCGTCGGTCGGAATATTTCACCGATCAACTCTATGCGGCGCTGACGCTGATCGATCGCGGCGCATTGTCGCCAAATGCGCGGGGCTCGATGCATGGCGAGATCGGCCAGACGCAATTCCTGCCCAAGAACATCCTGAACTATGGCGGTGGCGGAAATCTCGATAACGCCTCCGCCGCGCTTTACGCGACGGCGAATTTCCTTCACGCGCATGGATGGCATGCGGGCGGGGGCTATCAGCCGGGTGAAAGCAATTTTGGCGCGATCCAGGCATGGAACGCAGCATCGGTCTATCAGCGGGCCATCGCGCTCATTGGCCGGCAGATCGACGGCGGCGGCGGCGCGGCTGAATAGCGCCGGCAACCGGGCGGCGCGCACGCCGCCGAACTGTCGGAAATGCGAGAAAGCGGCGCCGGTCGGGGCGCCGCTCAGCATCATTCCGCCGGCGTCGCCTCAGGCCCGTGATCGTGATCCGGATCGCTCTTTGGCGGCGGCGGGGGCGGCGTCGGAGCCTTCGCCTCCGCCGTACTGCGGCGGCGGTGCACGAGATAGATCACGAAAGCGGCGAGCGTCCCCAGCCCCAGCGTCAGATAGATGGGCAGATCGCGCATAAAGGTCTTGGCGACCGAGAAGGGGAAGCGCGACACCCAGCGCTCGCCATGCTGGCCCGTGACGGTGACGATTCCGACGAAATAGCCGGGCTCGCTGAAGGTATGTTCGAAATTGATCGTCCCGGTCGGATAGGATTTCGGCTCGCGATAGGCGACGGTGACGGATTCGAGATTCTCGTTCTCCTTATCCTGGCCGCCGACGTCCTTGACGATGCGAAGCTCGACGGCCATGTCGCGCAGCTCCTCCTGCTCCGCGTCGAGCACCATGATCATCGGCCCGGTCGCCGGAATATCCTCGCAAAACTCATTCTTGGAGGCTTCCGGCAGATAGCCCGTGAAGTTCATTATGTCGGGGCCGATGAAGAGCCGGCAACGGCCCTCCGCCGCGCCGAGGCGGCCGTGCGCTTCCGCCGGGGCGGCCGCGCCAGCGAGACAGGCGGCCAGAATTGCCGCGGCGGGCAGGAACTTCAGGCAAGCGCGCTTAGCGGACTGAACGGCGATGAGCGAAGCAAGGCGCGCGGCTCCCGCGTCCGGCGTGGGGGACGCGTCGGGATTTTCATCACGCATTTTTCCCTCCTGGGTCTTCGTGCGACAAGGACACGCGACACTCAGAGATGAGCTTGCGCCGCACGAACTCCCAGAAGCCGAGCTTAAGGGTCGGACGACGCCCTAATGTTGATGTTAGCGGATTCTGCCGCCGCAGCAAGGGTGCGACGATCGGCCGCCCCGCCTCCACGGAAAGAATAGGGGTCGGCCGGCGGGCTTGTCGCGCCGCAAAAAATGCCCTCGATCAGGAAAAATTTAACTGAAGAAGCACCTTAACAAGAGTTCATCCACAGACGGCTTGCCACGCGATTCCCGCGAAGCCATATTCCGCGCAAGCCCTGAGATCGCGCGAGTATCGTCCCGCGCGCGCAGGGCCGCCAGATCGAGAGGATCAAATGTCCAATTTCGACCGCAACACCAGCTTCGGCTATGGGCGCGGGGTCGCTCGGCCGACGACGGCCGAGATCGATCAGGGCCTGCGCGCCTATATGCTCGGCGTCTACAACTACATGACGCTCGGCCTCGCCGTGACAGGCCTGGTCGCGCTCGGCGTTTACATGCTCGCCGTGGCCAAGGTCGCGCCCGGCGCCATTGCGCTGACGCCCTTCGGCCAACTGCTCTACGCTACGCCGTTGCGTTGGGTAGTGATTCTATCGCCGCTCGCCTTCGTCTTCTTCATCGGCGCGCGCGCCAATACGATGTCGGCCGCCACCGCCCGCAATCTCTTCCTCGCCTTCGCGGCGGTGATGGGATTGTCGCTGTCGTCCATGCTGCTTGTCTTCACCGGCGCGTCGATCGCGCGGGTGTTCTTCATCACCGCGGCGGCCTTCGGGGGCCTTAGCCTTTATGGCTACATGACACAGCGCGATCTCTCCGCCTTCGGCTCCTTCCTCGTGATGGGCGTCTGGGGCCTTGTGATCGCCGGCCTCGTCAATCTGTTCTTGCAGTCGACCGGTCTGCAGTTCGCGCTGTCGATCATCGCCGTTCTCGTCTTCGCCGGCCTGACGGCTTGGGACACGCAGAACATCAAGGACATGTATTACGAGGGCGACGGCTATGAAGTCGCGCAGAAGAAGAGCGTGTTCGGCGCGCTCTCGCTCTATCTCGACTTCATCAACATGTTCCAGTCGCTGCTGTTCCTGTTCGGCCAGCGCAACAACTAACTTCGTTCAACGCGACAAAAGCCCCGCTTCGGCGGGGCTTTTTGTTTGCGCGGCCATCGACCGGCCTTTGCGCGGGCGCCCCGCCTATGGCAAAAGTCCGCGAGCTTCAAAGAGGATCATCATGGCGGATGTCACATTCCCGGCGGCGGCGGCGGCGGGATTATTGTCATTCCTTTCTCCCTGCGTGCTGCCGCTGGTGCCGCCCTATCTGACCTATCTCGCCGGCGTCAGCATGGAGGA
>CAZCJY010000108.1:0-8962 GCA_964498975.1 uncultured Methylocystis sp. | reverse complement strand
ACCTTCGGCGTAGCCGATTCTTCGGTGTTGGCGACGAGAACCGCGCTTCCCGGCTCAAGGTGAGAAAAATGGACTCGCTCCTCCTCTCCTAAGAGCTTGGCGAGTTGAGTCATGTATTCCGCTAGACGCGACATGGGCAGGCTTTCGACGCTAAAGGCGTCGATTTTGAACCTGTATTGCTGGATCTCCTTGTCGCTCATGTGCTTGGGTTCGTTCCTGTAATGTTCTAGTCAAAGCATACCATCGCCAAATAATCTTGGCGAGAAATTCTCAATTCCGAGTTTCAGGAGCGCTACCCCCCCGTCATGCTCATATGGCGCGAGACGGCGGGCGCGGGCGCGGCGCGGTCGATGACGAAGTCATGGCCCTTGGGCTTTCGCGCGATCGCGGCGGCGATCGCTTCATTCAGGAGCGCGTCGTCGACGCTGGTGCGCAGCGGCGCGCGCAGATCGGCCGCGTCCTCCTGGCCGAGGCACATGAAAAGCGTGCCCGTGCAGGTGACGCGCACACGATTGCAGCTTTCGCAGAAATTATGGGTCAGCGGCGTGATGAAGCCGATGCGCCCGCCGGTTTCGCGCGCGCGGACATAGCGCGCCGGTCCGCCGGTGCGGTAGTCGATCTCGTGAAGCGTAAGGGCTTCGCTCAGCCGCTTCTGCACGGCGGTCATCGGCAGATATTGGTCGACGCGGGCGGGACCATCGAGTTCGCCGAGCGGCATCACCTCGATGAACGTCATGTCCATGCCGCGCGCATGGGCGAAATGCGTCAGCGCGACGAATTCATCCTCATTTACGTCCTTCAGCGCGACCGCGTTGAGCTTGACCTTCAAGCCGGCCGCGAGCGCCGCATCGATTCCCCGCATCACCTGCGCATGGTCGCCGGTGCGCGTGAGCGCGCGAAAGCGCTCGGGATCGAGCGTGTCGAGCGAGACATTGACGCGCTTGACGCCGCAATCGACGAGTTCGCTTGCAAAGCGCGACAGCTGAGAACCGTTGGTGGTGAGCGTCAGCTCCTCCAGCGCGCCGGTGGCGAGATGGCGCGACAGCGCGCGAAAGAGCTTGATCACGTCGTGGCGCACCAGGGGCTCGCCGCCGGTGATGCGCAATTTTCTGGTGCCGCGCGCGATGAAAGCGCCGCAGAGCCGGTCGAGCTCCTCGAGCGTCAGGAGATCGCGGCGCGGCAGAAACTGCATGTGCTCCGACATGCAGTAGACGCAGCGGAAATCGCAGCGGTCGGTGACGGAGACGCGCACATAAGAGATCGCCCGTCCGAAGGGATCAATCAGCGGCGCCGGCGCAGCGGTCGCGGGAGTCGCCATTGCGGGCTTCTTGGCATGCGCGTTCATAATCTTCCTCAAGCCGGCGGAGTCCGGCTTCCTCGCAGTCTCATATATTGCGGGAATGGGAGCGCGTGAAGCCCGGCCCGCCGGCCAAAGGAAGCAAGGCGGTCAGACGCCGATCGGGATATTCAGGACCTGACCGACAAAGATGCGGTCGGGATCCGTTATCACCGTCGGATTGGCGCGCACGATGTCGGTCAGCCGGGAGGCGTCGCCATAATTCTCGCGGGCGATCGCCGACAGCGTGTCGCCGCGCTTTACCCGATGCAGCCGGTAGCCGATGTAACCCGAGACGATGCGCGGGCCGTAGATGACGGGGACAATGATCTTGTTGATCTCCGAGCCGTCCTGGGCGCTTTCCTCATAGACCTCGACGAACAGCCGGTCGAGCTGGAAGGCCGCGCCGGCGACGTCGACGGAGAGCTGGAACTGCCCGTGCTCGCCGGTCCCGCCACCGACATTGAAGAAGCCGGCGCGCTCGTCATGGCCGTCATGAATGCGATATTGCAGCGTCGCTTCGAAGCCCGTGCCGACGCCGCCGACCAGAATAGGATTTCCGACGAGATCGAAGGGTTTTGGTTGTTGAATTTCATTGACTATCATCTTGGCGTCCTCCGAACGAAGGCATAAGCATGATGACATAAGTCTATGCGCGCCTAACGGACAAGAAGAAGGCGCGCGTCGGGTCATTTAGCGCCGCGATGGGCCCGGTGAAGTCTGGGCGCATGGAGACGCCAAATGGCGCAGGATTCTTGGCCGACCGAAATCCGTCTCGCCGAAGGCGGGCGCATGCTGCATGTCGCCTTCGACGACGGCGCCGCCTTCGCGCTTAGCGCCGAGCTGCTCCGCACGCAAAGCCCAAGCGCCGAGGTCCAGGGGCATGCGCCGAGCGAGCGCAAGACGGTGGGCGGCAAGCGCAATGTCGCGATCATCGGCGTCGCGCCGGTCGGCAATTACGCGGTACGGCTCGATTTCGACGATATGCACCGCACCGGCATCTACACATGGCGCTATTTGCGCGAGCTCGGCGAGGCCGGGCCGGCGCGCTTCGCCGCTTATCTTGCGGAGCTTGCGGCGAAGGGTCTGGATCGGGATCGGCCGGGCGAAAAATAAAACGGCCGGCGCAAAGGCCGGCCGCTGAAATTGTTGGGGTGGAGCGCTTAGCGCGTCACCACCACACGCGTGCCGACGCGGACGCGGCTATAGAGATCAACCACATCGTCGTTCGTCATGCGGATGCAGCCCGAGGACACGGCCTGCCCGATCGTCTCCGGCTCGTTGGAGCCGTGGATGCGGTAGAGCGTCCCGGAAAGATACATGGCGCGCGCGCCCAGCGGATTGTTGAGGCCGCCTTCCATATGGCGCGGCAGGTCGGGACGGCGGCGCAACATTTGCGCCGGCGGCGTCCAGTCCGGCCACTCGCGCTTGCTGGAGATGAAGCGCGTGCCGGCCCATTCGAAGCCCGGGCGGCCGACGCCGACGCCATAGCGGACGGCCTGGCCGTTGCCGAGCACGTAATAGAGCCGCCGCTCATTGGTCGCGATGATCACCGTGCCGGGCGCATATTTGGCGTCGAGGGAGACGACCTCGCGCGGAATGGCGACGGCTTGCGGACGGCCGTCGCCGGCGTGCGGCGCGGGCGCGAAGCTTCCGCCGCCAAAGAGCGCGGAGAGCGGGTCGACCTCGACCGGCGCGGGCGGCGTCGGACCGCGTGCGAAGGCCTGAGAGGAAAGGGCGCCAAGAGCGCCGACTGCGCAAATCAATGCAAGAGCAAGACGCCGCATGATGTTCCCTTGTTTGAGCGTGAATGGGCGAATTGCGCGCGCCGACTCGGAACCCGCACGCCAACAGTGATGATTAGTCTCGCAGCCAGTCCGCGCAAGCAAGCGCCAAGCCGTGCGAAAGCCGACGCGAGGGCAGTTTCTTGAGCAAGAGTGGCAGAGGCGCCACAGTGGCCTTGAGCGGCGCCAATCGAAATTAATCAGAACTTAAGAGTGACCGCTTGTTTCACGCCCGGCAGGCGCTCGATGGCGGCGAGCGCCTGCGCAGGCAATTCGCCATCGATCGCGACCAGCGCCACGGCTGCGCCGCCGGGCCGATCGCGGCCGAGCGCGAAAGTGGCGATATTGACTTGAGCGTCGCCGAGGACGCCGGCGAAACGGCCGATAAAGCCCGGCCTGTCCTCATTTGTCGTATAGATCATCGACGGCGCGAATTCGGCGTCGACGCCCGTGTCGCCGATGCGGATGATGCGCGGCTTGCCGTCGTGGAACACCGTGCCGGAAACCTTGATCTCGCCCTGCGCCGTATGGGCGCTGAGCGTGACGAGCGATTCATAATCGCTTTGCGCCTCGCGCGTGACCTCCTCGACGGCGACGCCGCGCTCCTTGGCGATCGCCGGCGCCGAAATCGGGTTCACGTCTTCGAGAATGGGCCGCAGCATTCCCGAAATCGCGGCCGCGGTGATCGCGCGCGTTTTCTGATGCGCGACCGCCCCCTCATAGACGAGGGAGAGCGTGTCGACGCCCGCGCGCGCGATTTGCCCCGCGAAAAGGCCAAGCTTTTCGGCAAGCTCCACGAAGGGCTTCAGGCGCGGCGCCTCGTCCGCCGTGATGGAGGGAAAGTTCACCGCATTGGCGATGGCGCCGCGCGTCAGATAGTCCGCCATTTGTTCGGCGATCTGCAGAGCGACCTTTTCCTGCGCTTCGCTTGTCGAGGCGCCAAGATGCGGCGTGCAGACGACATGCGGATGGCCGAAGAGCGGATTTTCCGTCGCCGGCTCCCGTGTGAAGACGTCGAAGGCGGCGCCCGCGACACGGCCGTCGTCGAGCGCCTTGCGCAGCGCTTCTTCGTCGACAAGTCCGCCCCGCGCGCAATTGATGATTCTCACGCCTTTCTGCGTCTTGGCGATGTTCTCGGCCGAGAGAATATTCTTCGTCTGCGTCGTGAGCGGCGTGTGCAGGGTGATGAAGTCGGCGCGCGCCAGAAGATCGTCGAGCTCCACCTTCTCGACGCCAAGCGCATGAGCGCGATCCTCGGTGAGAAAAGGATCGAAGGCGACGACGCGCATCTTGAGTCCGAGTCCGCGTTCGGCGACATTGGCGCCGACATTGCCGCAGCCGATAACGCCGAGCGTCTTGCCGGTGATCTCGACGCCCATGAAACGGTTCTTTTCCCATTTGCCCGCTTGCGTCGACGCGTCGGCGGCGGGAATTTCGCGCGCTAGCGCGAACATGAGCGCAAGAGCGTGTTCGGCGGTGGTGACCGAATTGCCGAAGGGCGTGTTCATGACGATGACGCCGCGCGCCGTCGCGGCCGGAATATCGACATTGTCGACGCCGATGCCGGCGCGCCCGATGATTTTGAGCCGCAGCGCCTTTTGCAGGAGCTCCGCCGTCACCCTGGTCGCGGAGCGGATCGCAAGGCCGTCGTAATCGCCGATGACCGCGGCGAGCTTTTCCTTGTCCTTGCCGAGCGTCGGCTCGAAGTCGACCTCCAGCCCGCGCAGGCGAAAAATCTGCACGGCGGCTGGAGAGAGCGAGTCGGAGATAAGAACGCGGGGCGGCATGGGGGTACTCGCAATGAGAGATGCGTGTCACGAACTGCTTGCAGTCGCGGCTATCAGCCGGCGCTGCTCCAGTCTTCGATTTTTAATCCGTCGACGCGACGAAATTCCTTAACGTTGGCCGTAACGAGGATTAATCCTCGCCCGAGCGCATGGGCCGCGATTAGGAGATCATAGGGTCCGATCGGCACGCCCTTGGCGCGCAGCTTTGCACGAATCTCGCCGGCGACGATCGAGTCTTCGAGATCGAACGGCAAGACTTCGAACCGCAGCGCTCGAAGACGGGCGAGATTGGCTTCGACCCTCGCGCTCTTGTAAGCGCCGAAGTACAATTCATGCGTGACGATCGAAGAAAGGCATATGTCCTCCGGCCGATGTTCGCGCAGCCGGCGCGCCAGCGACGAGTCGTCGCCCTTCAACAGTCTGATCACCACATTGGTGTCGAGGAGATAGCGCACGCTTAGAAAATTTCATCGAGCTCTGGACGTTCTTGCATCGTGGGCTGCTCGCGACCTTCTTTCATGAAGTCCTCGGACATGGTTCCGACGATCGCGTCGAGCCAGGACCAATCTTTCGGAATAGGTTCGAGAATAATCGCGTCGCCGCGCCGACTTATCCGCACCTCATCCGTCTCGATGCGATAGTCCTTCGGCAAACGCACCGCCTGCGAGCGCCCTGACCAGAAAACCTTGGCTTTATCCATTCGTGCTCTCCTGATATATCTCGAAAGTATATATCACAGGAAGCGTCGCGATCAAGGGCTCACGCCGCCTGCGCAAACTGCGCCGACGCTTCCGCATAAGCCCAGTCGAGCCATTGCGTCAGCAGCGCAACATCCGCGGATTCGACGGTGGCGCCGCACCAGATGCGGAAGCCCGGCGGCGCGTCGCGATAGGCGCCGAAATCATAGCCCGCGCCTTCCTTCTCGATCATCGAGACCATCGCCTTGGCAAGGCTCGCCTGCGCCTCCGGAGTCTTCGCCGCGGCCTCGTTTGAGAAGGCGAGGCAGACGCTGGTATTGGAGTGGGTCGCCGGGTTCTTGGCGAGGAAATCGACCCAGGGAGTTCTTTCCACCCAATCCCCAACGGCCTTGGCGTTGGCGTCCGCCCGCGCAAAAAGCGCCTCTAGCCCGCCAATCGATTTCGCCCAGTTCAGCGCGTCGAGATAATCCTCGACCGCGAGCAGCGACGGCGTATTGATCGTCTCGCCCTGGAAAATCCCCTCGTTCAGTTTGCCCTTTTTGGTCAGTCTGAAAATCTTCGGCATGGGCCAGGGCGGCGCGTAGGTCTCGATCCGCTCGACGGCGCGCGGCGAGAGGATCAGCATGCCATGCGCGGCCTCGCCGCCAAGCACCTTCTGCCAGCTATAGGTCGTCACATCGAGCTTGGAAAAGTCGAGCGGCTGCGCGAAGGCGGCCGAGGTCGCGTCGCAGATCGTCAACCCCTTGCGGTCTGCAGGGATGAAATCGGCGTTCGGCACGCGCACGCCGGAAGTCGTGCCGTTCCAGGCGAAAACGACATCATTGTCGAAATTAATCTGCGACAGATCGGGCAGTTCGCCAAAGGGCGCCGTGACGCTGCGCGCATTCTCCAACTTCAGCTGCTTGACGACATCCGTCACCCAATCGGTCGAAAAACTCTCCCATGCGGCGACATCGACGCCGCGCGGGCCGAGCAGCGACCAGAGCGCCATCTCCACCGCGCCGGTGTCGGAAGCCGGCACGATGCCGATGCGGTAATCCGCGGGCGCGCGCAGCACTTCGCGCGTCAGCATTATCGCTTGCGCGAGTTTTTCCTTGCCCGCCTTCGAGCGGTGCGAGCGCCCGAGCGCCGCGCCGGAAAGATTTTCGAGCGCCCAGCCGGGACGCTTGGCGCAGGGGCCCGATGAAAAGCAGGGATTGGCCGGCTTGGCGCCGGGTTTGGCGGTGGCCATTGCGGGTGCGTCCTGAGCGGAATGTCCTGATCAATGCAGCGCCGATCGCGCTACGCGCCGGCCGGCGAATCGTCAAGACGCGCCGAGGGCGCGCCGATCCGCCGCTGAACGCCGCTTAAGCTTGCGCGGCTTCCTGTGGAGTCTTCGCAGTGATCGCCAGCGCATGGACGCGGTCCGCAAGCTCGTCGGCGAGCAGCGCATTGATGAGGCGGTGGCGTTCGACGCGGCTCTTGCCCTCGAAGGCGGCGCTCACCACCTCCACTCTGAAATGGGTTTCGCCGTCGGGGTGGTGATGCCCATGGCCGGCGTGATGATGCGATTCGTCGATCACATTCAGTCCGATCGGCGTCAAGCCTTCGGCGAGCTTTTGCGCGATTTTCGTCTTGACGACGCCTTTACCCTGATCCGCCATTCTCTCTTCTCCCTGGGGAGGCCCTTAAAACGCCTCGCCAATTTAGCATAGTGGCGCGGAGTTGCGCTTGCGGCGCGCCGCCGCGCCATCATAATGGAAAGACATGGATCTCAATTCGCCCCTCTTCGACCGCATCAGGACGCAGCGCGAGACGCGCGAGGCGCCGCGCGATGGCGTGATGCGCTGCGATTCGCCGGGATGCGCGGCGGAGGGCGCCTATCGCGCGCCCATGGGCCGGCTGCGCGAGGGGCAATATTTCTGCTTCTGCCTTGAGCATGTGCGGGAATACAACGCGACTTACAATTATTTCAACGGCATGAATGACGCGGACGTCGCCCGCTACATCAAGGATGCGACGGTCGGCCATCGCCCCACCTGGTCGATGGGCACGAAGCGCGGGCAGGCGGGCTTTCGCGAGGACGGGCTGGCGACCGACGACCCGCTCGGCCTCTACCCCCAGCGCTTCCGCCGCCCGCCGCCGGCCGCCCCGAAGCGCGCGCCCCGCCATTCGCCGGTGACGATCCGGGCTTTCGTCGCGCTCGATCTCGAAGAGACCGCGAGCGCCGAAGCGATCCGGACGCGGTACAAGCAGCTCGTCAAGCGCCATCACCCGGACGCCAATGGCGGCGATCGCTCCCGCGAGGAAAAATTGCGGGAAATCATCCATGCCTATAAGACGCTGAGAGCCGCCCGGCTGGTCTAAGCCTTGCGCCGTTTGGGCGAAGCGCGAAGCGGGAATTTCCCCGCCGCGCGGGACGGCGGCGGAATGAATGTCCGCGAACGGAGGACGAATTTTGGTCGCAGAAGAACACGCCGCCGCCGGTCTCGACAGCCTGCCGGATATGAAAATCTCCGTGCGTCAGGTCTTCGGGATCGACTCGGACATGGAGGTTCCGGCCTTCTCCGAGCGGAACGAGCATGTGCCGGACCTCGACCCGGACTATCTCTTCGACCGGCAGACGACGCTCGCCATTCTCGCCGGCTTCGCCAAGAACCGCCGTGTGATGGTCACGGGCTATCACGGCACCGGCAAGTCGACGCATATCGAGCAGGTGGCGGCGCGCCTCAACTGGCCCTTCGTGCGCGTCAATCTCGACAGCCACATCTCGCGCATCGACCTCGTCGGCAAGGACGCCATCGTCCTCAAAGAAGGCAAGCAGGTCACGGAGTTTCGCGACGGCATCCTGCCCTGGGCGGTTCAGCACAATGTCGCGCTCTGTTTCGACGAATATGACGCCGGCCGCCCCGATGTGATGTTCGTCATCCAGCGCGTGCTGGAAGTTTCGGGCCGCCTGACCCTCCTCGATCAGAACCGCGTCATCCGCCCGCATCCGGCCTTTCGGCTGTTCTCGACGGCCAATACGGTGGGGCTCGGCGATACGTCCGGCCTTTATCACGGCACGCAGCAGATCAATCAGGCGCAGATGGACCGCTGGTCGATCGTCGCGACGCTGAATTATCTGCCGCATGACGCGGAGACCAATATAGTGCTCGCCAAGGTCAAGTCTTATGGCGCGAGCAAGGAAGGCCGCGACGTCGCCAACAAGATGGTGCGCGTCGCGGATTTGACGCGCAACGCCTTCATGGCCGGCGATCTCTCCACTGTGATGAGCCCCCGCACGGTCATCACCTGGGCCGAAAACGCCGAGATTTTCGGCGATGTCGGCTTCGCCTTCCGCCTGACGTTTCTGAACAAATGCGACGAGCTGGAGCG
>CAZCJY010000107.1:0-8963 GCA_964498975.1 uncultured Methylocystis sp. | reverse complement strand
CCCGGAAATACGATTGTGACGGTGCTCTGCGACGGCGGCGCGCGCTACGCCTCGAAGTTGTTCAATCCGGAATTTTTGCGGAGCCAGAACCTGCCGACGCCGCCATGGTTGGAGCGCGGCGAGAAAATTGATCCCGGTTTCGTCTGAGCGCGACGACGCCGGGCGTGTTCATTGCCGCATTATAGAATTCGACGGCCAAACGGCTTGAGTTCCAAGCGGCGAGCCCGCCCCAAGACCATAACCATTCAAAGCGTCGCCGCCGACGCCGTTCTTCGCTGTAATAAAATCTGTCCCGCGATAGGAGATGACGGTCGTGCCGTCATCGAGCCTGTAGGCTACCGCGTAAAAACCGGCGGGTATATCAAGACGATCGCCGTTAGCATCCTTCAACTGCGAAGAATCAAGACGAAAGTTTGCGCCGCCGATTTGTGTAGCGGCTCCGTTTATACCTGACGAATAACCTTGGTTGTACGCATCCATCGCAAGTAATGAAAGCATCAGATTAGAAACGGTCATGGTTGAATTCCTTGCCTAAAATCTTCCTTGTTGACCTTGAGCGCTTCCGCTCTCGTGTCGAGATAGGTGCCGTTCCCTAAAGGTTTGAGCCATGGAAATGGACCGTTCCACCACGGCAATTTCTTCTCGATTCCAGTGGTCACCGGATCGTTCGTGATCTCGATTGTGGCGCGCGTGAGCTTCACGCCCGGTCCGAAACTCTTTTCGAGATCGTTGGGATCGACTTGTTCGATGCTCTTCGGATCGCTGATGTCGCGAAAGCGTACCAGCATCCACACCTTATCGAGCGGTATGTCCGCCTTGCCCCGACGACTGCGAATCCAACCCCACCGGTCTGAGGTCTGGTGATAGCCCGGGCCGAAGCCATAAAGCACGATGGCTTCCGGCCGGTAGTTCGCGTCCCCGCCCGCCTTGAGTATCGCGAACAGTATCCCCCGCTCGCCAAGATCGAGCGCCACCGCCTCGCCCCGCACGCTTTCGGTCATACTGCCAGCCTCCGGCGAAACCCGCGGCTGTTTGGCGTAGGTCGCCTCAATCACGCCTGATCCGGTAACAGGTTTTCCGTCGACCTCGGCCTCCAGCGTCAGGCGATAGCGAACCGTGACGCTCGGATAGATGACCTTCCACGCCGCAAAGACGCTGCCGATCAACAAGGCAAGGATGAGAAGAATCCGCACTTCAAAATTTCCTTCAAAGCAGGTCGGTTAATGATCCGAACGAATTCCTAAGGAAATCGTATAGCCAGCTATTTTCTCGACGCGATCAATGTCGCGGGCGCCATCAGGCTGGCGCGCGACGAGAAAATTGATCCCGGTTTCGTCTGAGCGCGACCGCGCTACTCGCCGACCTCATCGAGCGTCGGCGCCGGCGGCGGCGCGGCGTCGCGCAGCGGAACGAATTGTACGCGACGCACGAACAGCAGTCTGTGCAGTTCCGCCTCGCCGATGACCTTGCTGAATTCCCTAAATGCGAAAAAGGGGATCAGCGCGGCGAAACTGATGACCCCGACAGACAGTAACGTGCGCAAATTGGTGAGATCGATTGCGTCATGGTCGGCGTGAGCCGGCCAAAAGCGCTCGAGGAGCGCCTGCTCCACTATATCCATTCCGATGAGCAAGAGCCCGAAAAGCGCCGACTTGAACAGGATCGGCGCAATCAGCGGCTTTTTGTCGAAGATGCGGCCAATGCCCATTTGGTTGGCGACAAACAGAACCTTTGCGAAGGCCAGCGCTTTTGCAACGGCAAAGCCCTGATGTTGAATGATGTGCGCTTGCGATAAGACGATCGACTTATGCACGCCCAGCACGGCGAGCAGAAACCACACATAGAGGAACACGGGGAGAAACGCCTTGGCTTCTTCTTCCGCTTTCTCCTTGAGGCTTTTTTTCGGGTGTTCGCTCATCGCGTATCCAGGGGTCTGATTTCGTTCGAAGCGTCGCCTGCTTCCGCGAGCTTATCCTTGCCTCTTCTCCTTGGCTATGACGGTCGCCCGCGCCACATCCTCGGGCCTGTTCACATTGAAGAACGGATCATGGGGCTCCATCGACCATTCCACGACCACATTCGGATAGCGGGCGATGAAGGCGGAGACCCTGCGCTCGCCCTCCTCGACCAGCGCTCGGCGCAGCGGCTCACGCAGCGCCGCCGGCCATAGCGCGACCGTGTGATGCGCCCGCTCGCCGGACGCGGCGACCGCAATTTCGGCGTCCGCCTGCGCGCGCGCCGCAGCCAAGCGCGCGACGAGATCGCGCGGCAGGAAGGGCGTATCCCCTGGCGCGCTGAGCACATATTTCGCCCCGACCGTCATCGCGTAATCCATCCCCGCCAACACGCCGGCGAGCGGACCAACGAAGCCTTCGACGCCATCCGCGACGATTGGGAGGCCGAAGGCCGAAAAGCGCGCCGGATCGCCATTGGCGTTGATCGCGAGCGTCGCGCATTGCGGCTGAAGTCGTTCGATCACATGCGCAAGGATGGGCCGTCCGCCAATCTCAAGCAGCGGCTTGTCGCCGCCGCCCATGCGCCGCGCGAGGCCGCCGGCGAGGATGATTCCGATGCAGGAGTTCATGGTTTTGCCGATTGGCCGTCAGCCGTCCTATTTCTATATATTGCCATTAAGACCGAGCGCCGCCTTGGCAAAAGCGCAAATCCCCGGGGAGCATAAATGATCTCGCGCCGCAGCTTCATCGCTTTCGCCTTCCTTATCGCTTCTGCGACGCCCGGTCTCGGCGCGCAAACTCAGGCCTTCACGCGCGAGGCCTTCGCCGCGGCGCAAGCGGCGGGCAAGTCCATCATCATTCATGTCTATGCGCCCTGGTGTCCCACCTGCCGCGCCCAGGAGCCGATCGTGCAGCGCGTCGAGGCCGACCCAAAATATGCCGACGTCGCGATGTTCCGCGTCGATTTCGACGGCCAGAAGGACGCGGTGCGCGCGCTGAAGGCAAACCGCCAAAGCACGATCATTGTCTTCAAAGGCGCCAAGGAGCTTGACCGTCTGGTGGGAGTGACTGACGCCGCCGTCATCGGCGCGCTGCTCGCCAAGGCGCTGTAATCCAATGGACGCGGGCGCGATCGGATTCGCTTTTCTCGCCGGCGTCTTGTCGACGCTGTCGCCTTGCGTGCTGCCGCTTCTCCCCGTGGTGCTCGGCGCAGCGGCGGCCGAGCATCGCTATGCGCCGGCGCTGCTCGCCTTGGGCGTGGCGATCTCCTTCGTCGTCATCGGCCTTTTCGTTGCGACGGTGGGCTTCAGCATCGGACTCGACGGCGACGCCTTGCGGCTGGTTGCGGCGGCGCTGTTGATCGGCTTGGGCGTCATCTTGCTCGCGCCGGGCCTTCAGGCGCGCGTCGCGGCGGCAGGCGGGCCGATCAGCGACGGGCTGAACACGGCCTTCGGCGGCTTCGCATCGAATGGATTATTAGGTCAGTTCGGCGTCGGGCTGCTGCTCGGCGCCGTGTGGAGCCCCTGTGTCGGGCCGACGCTCGGCGCGGCCTCTGTCCTCGCCGCGCGCGGCCAGGACCTGGGCGCCGTCGCCGCGACCATGGGCTTTTTCGGGCTTGGGGCCGCCGCGCCCTTGCTCTTGATTGGCGCCCTATCGCGACAGGCGATGGCGCGCTGGCGCGACCGGCTGCTCACGGCCGGCAAGCGCGCCAAGCAGGCTTTGGGGGCCTCTCTCGTCCTGCTCGGCGGATTGATCGTCTCAGGTTACGACAAAGCGTTGGAGACGGCGCTCGTCACGGCTTCGCCGGAATGGCTGACGCAATTGACGACGCGCTTTTGACGAAGGGAGCCGTTTTTCGCGCGTAAGATCGAGCAATCCGAGTTTAACGCGGCGCTCGCGCAGGAAGAATGAAGCATAACCGACCGCCGCGTTTTGCGCGTGAGATTATGGCGCTTGTTGGACTGCCGGCCATGCGCCGGCTTTTTCCTAAAATTTAGTTTATATTTGCTTGCTTATGAAGCATGTCCGTTTAGGCAATTCTTAAAGTCGCAAGGCTATAAAGACACTTACAAAGTGCCCGTTCGAGTAGCGAGTAAGTGATATGACCGAGACACATCGTCCCCGTGTCAAATATGTTATTGGCCCGGACGGCAGTCCGCTCACCATTGCGGATCTTCCGCCCGCATCGACCAAGCGCTGGGTGATCCGACGCAAGGCGGAAGTGGTCGCCGCCGTCCGAGGCGGTCTGCTGTCGCTCGACGAAGCCTGCAGCCGCTATACGCTGACGGTCGATGAATTTTTAAGCTGGCAGATGTCGATTGATCAGCACGGCCTCGCGGGCCTGCGCACCACGCGCCTGCAGCAATACCGCATGTAAGCGCCTCGGCGAGAGGCTCAGATTCGTAAACGCCGGTCCTTGAGGCCGGCGTTTTATTTTTGCGGCTCCTCCGCGCCTCGCCAACGCTCGATCAGCTTTCTGCGCTCGAACAAGGCGACGACGACAAGCGCCACCAGGAGCGGGATGATGAGATAGAAGAGCCGCCAGACGAGCAGCGCCGCCAGGACCTGCAATCGCGGCACGTCCGGCATGATCTTGATGAAGATGAGCTCGAAAACGCCGAGGCCGCCCGGGGCGTGGGACACGAGTGCCGCCGAGAAGGACAGCAGGAAAGCGCCGAGCACCACGAGATAGCCGGGATTGCCCTGTTCCGGGAGTGCGAAATAGATGATGCCCGCCGCGCCGATCAGCTCCAGCGGCGCCGCGAAGAGCTGGCGCAGCATGATGTCGGGGCGCGGATAGAGTATTTCGAAGCGTCCGAATTTGAACGGACGGAAATGCATCAGCGAGCCGACGATATAGACAATGACAAAGCCCAGACACGCAAGTCCGACGGTCAGCGCCGCGTGCGGATTAGTGAAAATATCGGGCAAAAAGCCGGAAAGGCGCTGCATCATGCCGGGGTCATAGGTCAGCAGCAGGCCGGCGAGCAGCACATTGCCGAAACCGAAAGTGTAAGAGCAGAGCACCACGAGCGCCGCGACCTGCGTCGCCGTCAGCCCCTTGGTGGAATAGGCGCGGTAGCGCACCATCGCGCCCGAAAACACGCTCGCGCCAATATTATGCGACAGCGCGTAGGTCGTGAATGAACAGACCGAGATAAACAGCCAGTTGATATGTTTCACGCCCAAATGCAGCAGCGCGATGCGGTCGTACCAGGCGAGCGCCGCATAAGCCACGAGCGTCGAGAGCCCCGCGAGCAGGTAATCGGTCGCCGGAATCGCCTTGAGATTGGCCCAGACCTCGGCGCCGACCGATGCGCCCTGAAATTCATGGTAGAGAAGGTAAAAAGAGGCGACGACCGCCACCAGGCCGACGACAGGCCAGAAATATTCCAACAGTTTTCTCATACGGCCCGTCGCGTTAGATTCTGTCGTCGATCACCGAACCGGCCGCAGCTGGCCTGCCCCTCCCTCGCATGGCGGGGCGCCGCCGGCAAGCCCTGGAGCGCGTCCCTGGCGCCGCGCGATGAAGAGGACCAGCTCCAGATCGTTAAGTTAGAGCAGTCCTTCATGGAAAAACTGCGTCGCGCTTTTCCGGCAGCCTGCTCTAATGACCGCCCTCAGGCTTGATAGACAGCCTGTTCGACGCTTCGAAGGAGCCTGTCATGTCTTTGCTTTCACGGGTCAAAGGACTGATCCTGACGCCGCAGACGGAGTGGGCGATAATCGAAAAGGAAGATACGTCCGTCCTCGATCTGTACCGCCGCTACATCGCCATTCTGGCGGCGATTCCGCCCTTTGCGAGCTTCTTCGGCTCATGGCTCTTCGGCTTTTCCTATGGTTCGTCGGGAATCATGCATCCGACTTTCGCGGGCGGCCTTTATCGCGCCGTCGTGCAATATCTCCTCAGCCTGCCGGCGTTCTTTCTCGTGGCATTCGTCATCTCGGCTGTCGCCCCTCATTTCGAGGGCAAGAGCGATGACCGGCGCGCGCTGATGCTGACAGCCTATTCCTATACGCCGGTCTGGCTCGCGGCCTTGTTCGGCCTCGTTCCGGGACTGCGCTGGCTCGACGTGCTGGGCTTTTACGGAATCTACGTCTTCTCGGTCGGCCTGGCGCCGATGATGCGCGTGCCGAAGGAAAATCTCGACGTCTTTACGCTCATGACGTTATTCCTGGTTGTCGCGACCGTCGCCCTGCACGGCTGGGTTGTGCATCTGATCGCGCCCGCGCAGTTGGTCTAGCGCCAGCGTCTGGCGGCCGCGTCGTCCTCAGTCTTGGCCGCGACCCAATCGCCCGTCCCGCCGTCGACGCGGCGTTCCTTTTTCCAAAACGGCGCGCGAGTCTTGAGGTAGTCCATCAAAAATTCCGCCGCCGCGAAGGCCTCGCCGCGATGGCGGGCCGCGGCGATGACGAGCACGATGCGCTCGCCCGGTTGGATCGTCCCGAAACGATGGATGACGGTCAGTCCCTGCAGGGGCCAGCGCGCTAGCGCCTCGGCCGCGACGCGGGCGATCTCCGCCTCCGCCATGCCCGGATAATGTTCGAGCTCCAGAGCGTCCAGCGCGCCGTCTTCGTCGCGGCAGAGGCCGGTGAAGCTCACCAGCGCGCCAATGTCGCGCCGCCCCTGGGTGAGCCGCGCCTCCTCTCGCGCGGCGTCGAAATCCTCCGCCTGCACGCGCACCGTCGGCGCCGTTTGAGGCGCCGTCATCTCAGCCGCCCGTCATAGGCGGGAAGAAGGCGATCTCGCTGGCCGCGCCGATCGGCGCGTTCGGACTGGCGTGGGCCTTGTCGATCGCCGCCCGGATCGTCGCCGGATTGGCGAAGGCGGCGGCGTAGCCCTCGCCCCGCGCCGAGAGCCAGTCGATGAGCTGGCGCACCGTCGCCACTTCGCGCGGCGGCGCGATTTCCTCTTCCGAGAGGCCGATGCGCTCGCGCACCCAGGCGAAATACACAGCCTTCATGCCGCTTCGTCTTCCCCGAAATGCCTCCAGGCCGATTGGAGATAATCGAAGCCTGTGTAGAGCGTCAGAATCGCCGCGGCCCAGAGCAGCGCGGCGCCGATCTTGACGGTGCCGGGCAGCACCACCTCCCCGGCCGGCCCTGCGATAAAGAATCCGAGCGCGACGAGTTGCGCCGCCGTCTTCCATTTGGCGATGGCCGAGACCGGCAACCGAACCTTGAGCTCGGCGAGATGCTCGCGCAGGCCCGAGACGAGAATTTCGCGGCAGAGGATGATGATCGCCGCCCAGATGGTCCAATCCGCGAGCGTATGGTCGGCCACGAGGGCCAACAATGTCGTGGCGACGAGCAACTTGTCGGCGATCGGATCGAGCATCCGGCCGAGCGGCGACTGCTGCTGCCAGATCCGCGCGAAATAACCGTCGAGAAAATCCGTGACGCCGGCGGCGATGAAGATGCCGAGCGCCGCCCAACGCGCCCAATGCTCCGTGAATCCAAGAAGCAACCCCGCCACCACCGGAACGGCGGCGAGACGTCCGTATGTCAGCAGATTAGGCAGCGCCAACGCTTGTGATCGACGCTTCGTGGTGACGGCCGTCTGGGTCATATCGCCAAGGGAATATGTCCCCGGCTCCCATTGTCAATAGAGAGGCCCCGCGGACAGACCGCGATGAGCGTGGATGACGGCGCTATTCGCGGTCGATCGCGAATGCGCCGGGCCCGGCCACGGAGAGGAACAGGAAGACGAAACAGTAAAGCGCCGCCAGTTCGCCCTTGTTGAGGAGCGGCCAGAAGTTCTCGCCGGCATGGAAGAAGAAATAGGCGACCGCCATCTGGCCGGACAGAATGAAGGCCACGGGACGCGTAAAGAGGCCGACGAGCAACAGCAGGCCGCCAACAACCTCGAGGACGCCCGCCGCGCCGAGAAGCGAGAAGAGCTTTAATCCGTCGAACATTGCGACGGGCGGAACGCCGAACAGCTTGGCGGCGCCGTGCTGGAGAAAGAGCAAAGCGGCCACGATACGCAACGCGCCTTGCGCCTGCGGCGCATAGCGCTGCGGAATGATTCTCAATGTCATGATGGCCTCCTAGAGAATTGTGGCGATCTCCTCGAATGCAAGCCGGGGGCCGCGTGGGTAGAGCTTCGCGGGATCGCCGTAGCCTATGTTAATCAGAAAATTCGACTTTATGCGGGTTCCAGCGAAAAATTCCGCGTCGACTTTCGCCTTGTCGAATCCGCTCATCGGCCCGCAGTCGAGGCCCACGGCGCGCAAGGCCAGGAGAAGATAGGCCCCCTGCAGCGACCCGTTGCGGAAGGCCGTCTCCTCGATCAACGGCTCATTGCCGATAAACCAAGAGCGCGCGTCGGTCGCCGGATAGAGATGCGGCAGTTTCTCATGAAAATCGATGTCGTAACCGACGATCGCGGTGGCGGGCGCGGCCATGGTTTTTGCGCGATTGGCCTCCGACATGGCGGGCGCGAGTCGCGCCTTGGCCTCCGGCGACCGCACAAAGACGATGCGCATCGGCGAGCAATTGGCGCTCGTCGGCCCCCATTTGGCGTAATCGACCGCCAATTCGAGCAGCTCGTTCGGGACCTCCTTGGGAAGCCAACCGTTATGGGTGCGCGCGGCAGTAAAAAGCTGTTCAAGCGCTTCCGGCGCGAGCGCGCCTTTGGCGCGCATTTCCGTCGTCATCCGCGGTCCTTAAGCCTCGTCTATATGTCGCGCCCCTCGACTTCAATGCGCAGCCGCTCTTCCGTCTTGCGCAGGGAATCCTGCTGGGGCGAGATGGCGAGCGATTTTCGATAGGCGTCGAGCGCACGTTTTTTCTCACCCGCCTTCTCGGCGAGCGATCCCAGCGCCGCAAGCGCGTCGAAACGCTTAGGCTCCAGGCGCGCGGCTGTCTCGAGATCGGAAAGAGCCCCGGCGTCGTCGCCCTGCTCCGCCCGCACCCGGGCGCGGCGCACGAAACCTTCGGCCCAGTGAGGCGCGAGCGCCACGACGTAATCGAGGAGCTCGCGCGCAAGGGACGCGGCCCCTGCCG
>CAZCJY010000106.1:0-8980 GCA_964498975.1 uncultured Methylocystis sp. | reverse complement strand
GCGTCGAGAACGAGCTGTTCTTCCGCCCCAACACGATGATGCTTTTCGGCGACGCGAAGAAGACCGTCGAGTCGATCGTCAAGTCGCTCGGGCATTAAACCGCCAAGCCGCATAAACAGAAAACGCCGGGATTTCGCTCCCGGGCGTTTTTTTGTCGCACGCTATTGCGCGGAGCGTGGGCGACGAAACAATCCAGAGTGGCGCGCGCCGTTTGGATTGCTTCGCTTCGCTCGCAATGACGGCGCTTGCGTCACTCCCAGTTCAACGCGACCGGCTGGAACCAGTTGTTCACGTCCGGCAGTCCTGCTTCGTTGCCGGTATAGAAGATGCCGGGCACATTCTTGCCCGTGCCATATTCATATTTCGCGGAGAAGATGAAAGTGCGCTGCGGGAATGGGTGGAACAACGCGAATTTATAGTTGTTCACATTGTCGATGCCGGCGTCGAAGGACCAGCGCTCATTGTATTTGTAATGCGCGTGCAGATCGACCATGAAGAAACGATCCGACGAGCCGAAGATGCCGTGAACGAGATCATTGTTGGCGAGCGTTCGCCAGACGCGATCCTGCCAGCGCATCGCGACCGTGAAGGCCCAATTGTCGTCGGGCCGATAGGTGGCGCCGAAATTCCAGCGCCATTTCGGCACGCCGGGCGCATTTTTGCCGGCGACCGACGTGGCCCAGGGGAACTCGAAGCTCGTTCCGAACGGCGATGCCGCGGATGGCGCGGACGGCTGCCACCTGCTGAAGGAGATCACCCGCGAATTGACGGATGTCACGCTGCCGAAAAGCTCCAGTCCTTTGTAATAGAAATTGTCCTTCTGCCAGGCGAGCTCGGCGCCGCTGTTGCGGATGCGGTCGACATTGATGTTGGCGTTGGCCTGGAAGGCCGAGCCGGGAACAATCGTGGCGTTGCTGATGATCGCATCGCGCGCTTCTTCGTCGAAGAGCGAGAGGCGCGCCCAGCCGTCCGGACCGAGCTTGCGCTGGAAAACGATTTCCTTTGTCAGCGCCGTCTCAGGACGCAAATTGGGGCTTGGATTGGTGACGAAGCCGGTCGCGCCCGGCGTCGCCGATAGATTATAGAGTTCGCGCACCGTCGGGAAGCGATTGGCCATTCCGATGTTGCCAGTGATTGTCCAATGATCGTCCGCATCCCACTGCAACGACGCTTTGGGCGAAAAGCGCGTGCTCACCAGATTGGGCTGGAAGATCGGCAAGCGGGTCGCGTCCGTTCCAGTGAATCCAGTCGCCGCCGCATTGAGACCGGTCTGTTGATTATAGCCGTCACTCGCTTTCCAAGTCTCGCCGCGAAGGCCGAGCGTCAGTTTCAGATCGGGCCGCAACCTGATCGCGTCCTGCGCCCAAAGCGCATAGGTGCGCGTCGTGCCGCTGGCGATCGACTGCGCCGCGCCAAGCGACGACGCCATGCCGGCGGGCCAGTTCGTCGTCACCCAGACGGGATTGTTCGAATGATATTGGTCGCCATGCAGACCGAAGCTGACATCGTGCATGCCGCCTGGCCCGTCGGGCCGGTAGATGCCCTTCAAATCCAGAAGCGTCCAATAGGTTCCGGTGAAGATCGTGTCGCGGCCCGTCTGCGTATAGCCGCCGAATGGGTTGATCGCGGTGGAGGGCACGGCGCTCCAGGCCGAACGAGATGAGCTATAAGGGTAATTGAAATGCGAGGCGGATATCTCCCAGTCGAAGAGGCCCTGGGTGTTGGATCGGATCGCCAACGCATTGGTCAGGATCGTCTCCTGATAGCGCAAATTGGCCGAACCGAAGCCCTGCAGCGCCACAGAGGAGATCGCGGCGGACCCGGAGGGCGACCCGAAAAGCTCGTTGCGCCCGCCTGATAGATAGTTCAGCGGCCAGGACCGGCGGTCGCTGTTGAAGACGCCGAGCGTATAGGTGGCGCGGATTGTCGGCGTGAGGTCGTAGGCGAGCTTCACTTTGCCGTTGATGAAATTCTCTTCCGAGATCGATCCGGAGCCGACGATCGACTGCGGCACGCCATAGACGTTCTGCGAGAATATGGCGCCCGGGAAGGGATAAAAACGGCCGGTGTTGATGAAGCTGATCGGCTGGTTGTTGTTCCAGGCGTAATTCAGCGCGACGAAATATGAGAAATCCCCGATCCTGTCGCCGATGGTCAGCGCCGTCACCGCGGTGGGCAAGGTTAGATTGGCGCCCCACCAGGAGAAATCCTGCACCGCCACCGTCTGCTTGGCGGTGACTTCGAGATGCTCGGGCATGCGCGTCGTGAATTTGATGACGCCGCCGATCGAGTTGCCCGCATATTGGGCCGCATACGGCCCGTAGAGATAATCGACGCGCTCGATCTCTTCCGGTGAGACGAGGCCCCAGCGCGGTTGGCCGTCGGTGTGGCTGTTGGCGATGAGCTGGCTGATGAGGAGGTCGTCGACATAGACCATGGCGCGCGCTGACGAGAGGCCCCAGGTGCGCGTTTGGATCATTCCCTCATTGCCGCCGCGCAATTTGCGCACGAACAGGCTCGGCACATATTTCAGCGCGTCCTGCGCATCGACGATGTTGATCTTCTCCTTGATGTCCCGCTGCGTGACGCTCGCCACGGTATTCGGCAGTTGCCAGCGCTGGACGAAAGCGGGTTTGCCGTCGGGCAGCGTCGGCGACCAGACCGAGGCGGGCGAAGGCGCGGGGGCGGGCGCGACATTTGTCGCAGGGCCGCCGACGCGGCCGGTGCCGCGCTGAACGCCCTTGCGCCGGTCGTGGCGGCGCGTCTGATCGTGGCGGCGAGCAGCCGTCAGAATTGCCGTGATCAGGCGTGGGAAGGCGGGCCACGCGTCGGCGCGCTGCGGTTGGGACGGAATGCGACAGGCGTTTGCGCCGGCGGCGCCCGGGGCGCGCGATGACTCTCGAAGCCCTGGATCGCGAAAATGACGTCAATCGGCGGCAGCGTGGTCCAGCCGATATGACAAAGCGCGCAGGAGCAATCGTCCTGATCCAGCCCCCCGAAGGGAGCTTGATCATTCTCGCCATGCGCCGAAGGCGCGGACTTCAGTTGCAAGTGGCATTTCGCGATAACCGGAGAGGAGTCGCCGACAGGCGTCGACGCCTCCGCCGCGCAGGGCGCGGCGACCCTCGCGACGAGCGCAAGCAGAAGGAAGAAGGTAACGAGCAGTCGTGCGCGCATGCGGTCCATCAGCGAAAACAACGCCATTAACCGTAACGGCGCCATTCTTGAATGATGGTCAGCAAAGTTGATCCATTCCAAGCCTGCGCGCGTTGTCAAAGATTAAAAAATCCGTTAAGAGACATTTATGTCACATCTGCGCGTCATGTGTCGGGAGTTCCGCGCGGCCATTGCTGTCGGCGCGAGTTACGCGTTGATTTTCGGGCTTCTTGTGACAGGCGCCCCGCGACCGGCGCATGCTTTCGTCGGCGTTTCCGCCAATGACTCGATTGCTTGCGAGCCTGCTATTCACCATGCGGGACGCCAAGCGGCGACTCCGGCCAAGGACAGCGCCCCGGCGCCGGACGGATCGCCTGCGCATAAATGCCCGGATTGCTGCCTTGCGGCCCATGCCGGCGCGGCCGTGCTGCCGGAACGCATTGCGGTCCTGACGCGGCCCCCGGCCGAACGTCCCGCGATCATTCATTATCATGCAGGCTCGGCGCGCCAGCCGGAAAGCCTGTCGTCAGGCGCCGCGAATGGCGCGCGCGCCCCTCCCGTTCTTCCGATCTTCTGATTACCCGCTAAGACTCCGAAACGCGCGGCGGCGGAGCATTGGCGGCGGCGATGGCGCGCTTTCGATCGGCGTCTTGTGGGCCGCAAAACAAAACCAAGAACCAAACTGACGCTTCGCCGTCGCGATCGGCGCAAGCGCGTCCTCAAGAATGAGTGAGTAAAATGGATTACAATACGCTTTCCCCCATCGCCATGTTCGTCAACGCCGGTCCTGTCGGAAAGGCGGTGATGGCCCTGCTGCTGCTCGCCTCGATCTGGACATGGGTGCTGATCGTCGAAGGCGTCGTCGCCGTCGTGCGCATCGCCAAATCGGCGCGCTCGGCGCGCGAGGGCGGCGACGTCGGCGTGCTCGCGCCTGTCGCCGCGGCCGGCCGCGAGGCTTACGCGCTCGATCTGCCTGACGAGACGATCGGCGACAAGCGCGCGCGCATCGCCGATCATATGAGCCGCACGGCGCGTGAGTTTCTCACCAAGGCGGAAGGGGGCCTGCCCAATCTCGCGGTCATTTCGTCGGTCGCGCCCTTCGTCGGCCTGTTCGGCACGGTGTGGGGCATTATGACCAGCTTCGCCGGCATCGCCCAATCGCAGGACACGAGTCTTGCCGTCGTCGCGCCGGGCATCGCCGAAGCGCTTGCGGCCACGGCCTATGGCCTCGCAGCCGCCATTCCCGCTTCGGTCGGCTATAACCGCATCGGCGCCGCCTTCGCGCGCGTCGGCCAGCAGGTCGCCCATTACATCGAGGATGAAGCCTTGGCGATGTGCAGCGGACAGCCGGTGCGCGCACGCCGCGATCGGGAGGCTGCATAATGGCTACCCCCTCGCGTCAGCGCCAGAGCGCAACCGACGGCCTCTATCAGCCGCTCGCCGACATCAATGTGACGCCGCTTGTCGACGTCATGCTGGTGCTGCTGATCATTTTCATGGTCACGGCGCCGCTGCTCGCCAAGGGCGTGAAGGTCAACCTGCCCCAGGCCAGCGCCGCCCAGCCCATCAATCAGAAGGAGCCGATCGTGGTGACGATCGGCAAGGAGGGCAAGATCTCGCTCGGCGCCGATGAACTTTCGGCCGAGGCGCTGATCGACGGCGTCCGCGTGATGATGGGCGACGACCATACGCGCGTCGTGCATGTTCGCGGCGACACGGAGGCCGTATATGGCGAAGTCGTCGCGGTGATGGACAAGCTCGCGACGAACGGCATCACCCATATCGCGATCATGACCAATTCGCGCAGCAAGACCGGTCCCGCGACCAAAGCCGCGCCGGGCCGCCCCGCGCCCGCGGTCCTCCAGCCGGCGCCCGCGGGGAGCCCAAAATGACCGATCTCGCGCTCAGTCCTCAACAGATGGCGCGCGAGGGCGACGTCCCACCATCGGGGCCGCCGCCGGTCAAGCCGGCATGGCTGCGCCCCGTGGCGACCGTCGCCATCGTCGCGGCGCATGTCGCCGTCTTCGCTATCTTGATGTATACGGCGGCGCCCAAGGCGGTGTCACTGGATTCGATCAGCATGGATCTCGTGCCCGAGGGCGATTTCTTCGAGCAGGAGGAAGTGGCTGAAGCGGACGACACGCCGCCGCCCGAGGCGGTTGAAGAACCCGACCTCGCTCTTCCGCCCCCCATAGTGATGTCGCCGGACGCCGTGCCCTTACCGGCGAAGAAGGAAGACGTCGAGAAGGTCGAGAAGAAGCGCGAAGAGCGCCAGGAGATTCAGCGCGCCCAGCAGCGCCAGGAAGCGCAGGCGCGCAGGCGCTATGGCGCGCCGGAGGGCCATGCGCAGGGTTCGGGCGCCGCGCAGGCGACGTGTCTCGCGCATATCGCGGCGGCGTTGCGCCGGCATACGCCGGGCGCGACGAGCCTCGGGTCGGGCCACGCCCACGTGACCTTCCACGTCAATCCGGGCGGCGGCCTTTCGAATATCTCGGCCTCCGGATCGAGCCCGGCGCATTCGGCGCTGGCGCGCCGCATCGTCGCTTCCTCGCGCGGGCCGAGCATGTGCAGCTCGGCCTTCGTGAGTCAGCCGTTCAGCTTCCACTGACGAGAGCGGCGGCGGGCCAGGCGTCCGCCGCCCTCGCCTCAATTTTTTCGGTCGGACACTCTCCAATCGGGGACATGATGATGTTTGCGCGTTTTACCCTCGCGCTGTTGGCGGCGACGGTCGCACAGACCGCGCGCGCCGAAGATGCGAAGCCAGCCGCCCCGGCGCCGGCGCCAAGCGTCGCGACTCCAAGCCCCGCCGCCCCAGCTCCCGCGCCCAACGCAGCGCCGGCGCCCGCGCCTGCCGCCGCCCTATCCGAAAGCAAATTCCTCAGCGCGCTCTATAGCGAGATCATCAAGCGCACGCCGCAGACAAGCCCCGCGGGCGCGGGAGAAGTGACGGCGAGCTTCCATGTCAACGCGCAAGGAAAAATCGACAAGGTGACGATCGACAAGACGGCGAGCCCCGCGCTTGCCGAAGCCGTCAAGAAAATCCTGGCGAGCGTCGCAGCGCCGCCGCCGCCCGGCGGCTCGATGGACGTCGGCCAGACGTTCAGGTTCCGTTGAGGGCGCGTCCATGAAAGCCGGACTCGTCGTTGCGCTCCTCCTGCTCGCTTCGCCGACCGCCGCTTTCGAATGGGACGACGGACGCGGCGCGCTGCCCTACAAACACACGACCACGCGGCATTATGTGTCTGCCACCGATCTTGAGCACATGCGCCGTTTTCGCGAGCCGCGCGCGCCGGACTTCGCCGCATCGCTCGCTGGCCGCATTCGCGCGCGCGCGCCGAGCCGGACGGGCGCCAGCCCCGGCGCCGCAACGGCGCGTTTCCATGTCGACGGCGCCGGCCGCATAGACAATCTCGATATTGTCTCCGCCTCCACGCCAGCCCATGCACAAATCGTGCGCTCAATCTTCTCGGGCGTGAGCGCGCCGCCCCCGCCCGGCGGCTCCTATAACGGGGTGCAGAGCTTCAGGTTCCGCTGAGCCGTTCGCGGATGCGCATGGCGTCGCGGTTTTAGCGAGGGAGGGAAAGATGCGGCAAACATTCTATGTGACATTCGCCGTCTGCGCGCTGGCCATCGCCGGAGCGCTTGGCGCAAGCGAAGCGGCGCTGGCGCGCGACGACAAGCCGGAAGCGGCGCGCGAAGAAAAAACCGAGGCGAAGCCCGCGGAGAAGACCGAAGCGAAGCCAGAAGAGAAGACCGACGCGAAGCACGAGGAAAAGAAGCAGGATAAGCGCGCCGAAAAGCCGGGCGCGAAACAAACGGCCGATCACGGCGCCTATCTGCGCAAGATCGGACAGTTGATCCGCGCGCGATCGCCGGGGACGACCAATCTGGGCGAGGGGAAAGCGGTCGTGCGTTTTCGCCTGGGGCCCACGGGCGCGCCAAGCGGCGTCAGCATCATTTCGGCCACGACGCCGCGTCACGGCGAATTGGCGCGCTCGATCGTCTCGGGCCTGCGCGCGCCGCCGCCGCCCGGCGGCTCCTATGAAGGCGTGCAGAACTTTAGATTTCACTAGAGCGCTTCCCGATCACATGGAATCATGTGATCGACAAGGAATCGCTCAAAATCAAAATGTTGGAGCAGGTTCTCATCGAAAAAGTCTGTCAACTTTTTCGGAACCTGCTCTAGAGCGTCACGCCGCGCGCATAATCGGCGCGCGGCGTCGCTTCGCAAGGAAACCGCCGCCGGCATACGGCGCGGCGCAAAAGGGAGAGAAGAAATGAAGCGCCTAGCCCTTACTCTGCTCGCCGTTTGCCTCGCCAGCGCCGCCTTCGCCGAAAACGGCGCGACGCCGGTCAAGGCCGACAAGGACGCCGCCGCGCCGACGAACCATAGCGCAATGAAACATCCAGCGCCCGCCTGTTCGGAGGGCAAGGTCGCCTGCGGCATGACCGCTGTTCCGGCCTTCGCCAAGGACGGGCGGCTCTGGGTCGCCTTTTCGGTCGGCAAGAACGTCTACGCCGCCGCATCGACCGACAATGGCAAGAGCTTCTCCACGCCGACGACGATCGCCACCGTCGGCGACGGCGTCGTCGACGCGCATGGCGACGGACGCCCAAAGATCGTCGCGCTCGCTGACGGGACGCTGCTCGTCAGCTACACCAACCGGCCGGAAAAGGTGATGATCGGCACGATCTTCACCGCGCGCTCGACCGACGGCGGCAAGACCTTCTCCGCGCCGCAGCCGCTCCTGACCGAAGGCGGGCAGCGCTTCGATAGTTTCGTCGTCAACCGAAAGGGCCGCATCTACGCCGCCTGGCTCGACAAGACGCATGCGCTGAAAGCCAAGGCGGAAGGCAAGGAATTTCTGGGCAGCGGCGTCGCCTTCAGCTGGTCAGACGACGGCGGCGCGACCTTCAAGGGCAAGTCGATCCTCATCGATCACGCCTGTGAATGCTGCCGCACCTCGGCCGCGCTCGACAAGGATGGAACGGCGGTCTTCGCCTGGCGCCAAGTGCTCGAGGGCAATATTCGCGACCATATGGTCGCCAAGCTCTCCGCAGATGGCTTGCAGGCGACGCCGACGCGCGTTTCGGACGACGATTGGGCCATCAACAGCTGCCCGCACCACGGGCCTTCGCTCGCAATCGACGCCGGCGGCGGCTGGCATGTCGTCTGGTTCACCAATGGCAAGAAGCGGCAGGGCCTCTTCTATGCGCGCAGTCTCGACGCCGGAAAAAGCTTCTCCGCGCCGGAGAAATTCGGCGACGACGCGCGCGCGCCGGGCCATCCGACGCTGCTTGCCGCGAAAGGACGCCTCTATCGCGTCTGGAAGGAATTCGACGGGACGACGACGACCATCGCGATGCAAATGTCGCGGGATAACGGCAAGAGCTGGAGCGCGCCGCGCGTGATGGCGGAAACGGCCGACGCCTCCGATCATCCCGAGCTTATCGCCCATAAGGGCGCGGCCTATCTGTCGTGGCTTTCGCATAAGGAAGGCTATCGCTTGCTGCCGCTGCCGCGCGACGAAAAGAGCGCCGCGGCGCTGCGCTGACGCAGCATTATCATTCCCGATGCACGCAAAGCGCGCGATCGGGAATCCAGAGTCACAACACGAGTCTCTGGAATTTGCCCCGGATTCCCGATCAGGCCTGCGGCCCGCCGGGAATGACAAGGCCGCAAATTCTCTGAACCGTCAGCCGGAATTCGCGTCATGCGCCTGCTCTCTCTCGTCCTCGCTTTCGCGCTCGCGGCGAGCAACGCCTATGCGCTCGACTTCAAGCCCTATGGCCGCGGCGCCTTCGCGCAGCTGACGAAAGCGCA
>CAZCJY010000105.1:8670-9006 GCA_964498975.1 uncultured Methylocystis sp. | reverse complement strand
GTCTTCGAACCAGCACGCGGTCCAATCAGAAGCGCGGCGCCGCGCCGCGCCAGCGTTTGGCGGAGTTCATCCGAAGGCGCGAAGAGACCGGGCAAGAGAATGAGCTTGCGGTCCGCCGCAGCTTCCGCGGTCGGCGGAACGATATCCACCGATACGCCGGCGCGCCGCAAGCCGCGATAAAAATGCAGGACAAGTTCGAAATAGGAGAAGTCTTGACCTTGCGGCTCGATGCGCCACGCCCATGCGCTTTCATAATCGAAAATCAAAGCGACGGGCGATCGCTCCGTCTCCACGCGCGCGCCGAGCGTTGAAAGCTCCTTCGAGATGCCCGCGACG
>CAZCJY010000105.1:7036-8660 GCA_964498975.1 uncultured Methylocystis sp. | reverse complement strand
GCTTCGTTCGGCTCGGCGTTGGGCAGCAACAGCGCTTCATGCATTTGCTCCTGCGCGAAAGGCGCCTGCCGCCAGCGAAAATAGCTGACCGTCTCCGCGCCGGCCGCGAATGCCTCGAAGGTCCACAGGCGCACGGCGCCCTTGGCCGGCGCGGGATTCCACGGCGCCCAGTTCACCGGGCCGGGTTGCTGCTCCATCACCTGCCAACGCCCCCGTCCGCAAGCGCGGTAGAGATCGTGGTGAAAGGCCTGAAAATCAGGATCGCCGACGCCCATGTAGCGCAGCTTGAAAGCGTCGTCATGCGGCGCGCGTTCGAGAAAGCCGAGCGGATAGCTGTCCCAGGCGGCGACATCGAGGTCCTTTGCGACGGCGTAATGATCGAAGGCGGTGAAGGAGCCCATGAAATTATGCAGGATTGGCCGCCCCGGCGAACGGCGGCGAATGATTTCCGTTTGGCGCCGATTGAACGCCACAAGCTGATCCGAGGAGAAGCGCTGGAAATCCATCAAATGGGAAGGATTGGCTTCCGTGACCGTTAGATTGGGAAGTTCGATCTCGTCAAAGCGCGTCAATTCCATCGACCAGAAAACATTGCCCCAGGCTTTGTTCAAAGCGTCGATCGCGCCGTATTTCGCCGCGCACCATTTTCGAAACGCCATAAGCGCTGCGTCCGAATAGCTCTCGACAGTGTCATGGCAACCATACTCATTATCGGTCTGCCAGGCGGCGAGCGCTGGATGCGTTCCAAAGATGCTTGCGAGGCGTTCGACAATTCGATCGCATTCGCGGGCGTAGCCTTCATGGCTGAAGCAATAATGCCGGCGGGAGCCGAATTTGCGCGGACGGCCTTGCGCGTCGAGCGCCAACATGTCCGGCATTTTATCGACGAGCCATTTCGGCGGCGTCGCCGTCGGCGTGCCGAGCACGACCCTAAGGCCGGCGTCGTGCAGAACGTCGATTGCGCGCAGCAGCCAATCGAACTGATAGGCGCTGGGGCTTGGCTCCAGCCGCGACCAGGCGAATTCGCCGATGCGCACGAAGGAAAGGCCGATTCCCTTCATCATCGCCGCGTCCTCGGCCCAGCGTGACTCCGGCCAATGTTCGGGATAATAGCAGACGCCGAGCGTTTGAAGGGTCATGCGAATCTCTGTCATTTCTCCGTCGCGTCCGCCATCGATGCTGATCCCCTTTGACAGTTAAATGACGATATGGCGCGCTTGAAATGTCTTCGACGATCGCAGCAGCGCTTCTCGCGCCCTTTCGACAGCTCTATGGGCGCGAACCGCGGCTCTTCCGCGCCCCGGGCCGGGTCAATCTGATCGGCGAGCACACGGATTACAACGAAGGTTTCGTCCTGCCGGCGGCCCTCGATCTTGCGGTCTTTACCGCGATCGCGCCGCGCGCAGATCGCCGGCTGCGCGCGCGGTCGCTCGTGATGGATGAGAGCGTCGAGTTTGACCTGGACGATTCTGCGCCGCCGCGCGGCGACTGGAGCGACTATGCGCGCGGCGTGGCAATCTTTCTGGAGCGCGCCGGCCATAGAATAAGCGGCGCCGATCTGCTTATCGACAGCGACCTTCCCATGGGCGCGGGCCTTTCCACGTCGGCGGCGCTCGAAGTTTCG
>CAZCJY010000105.1:947-7026 GCA_964498975.1 uncultured Methylocystis sp. | reverse complement strand
AAGTTTCGATCGGCTACGCGCTCCTGACGATTTCCGGTTCAAGCGTCGACAAAATCGAACTGGCGAAAATCTGCCAGCGGGCGGAAAATGAATTCGTCGGCGTGCGCTGCGGGATTATGGATCAGTATATTTCCTGCTGCGCGGTCGCTGGAAACGCTCTGCTGCTCGATTGCCGCAGCCTCGAAGCCAAGCCCGTGCCGATCGATCCAAAGGCGCGGCTTGTCGTTTGCGACACCATGATTCGCCACAAGCTTACGAGCAACGCGTATAATGCGCGCCGCGAAGACTGCGAGCGCGCCGTCGCGCTGTTGTCGACGCGGCTCGACGGCGTGACGGCGTTACGCGACGTCTCAATCGAAGAGCTTATGCGCCATGAAGCGTTGCTGCCCCCAATCATCTTTCGGCGCGCGCGCCATGTCGTCAGCGAGAATGACCGAACCTTGCGCGCGTCCGCGGCTTTGGAGGCAGGCGATCTCGCGGAATGCGGCCGCCTGATGGATCTTTCCCATGCGAGCCTGCGCGACGACTATGAGGCGAGCTGTCCGGAGCTCGACCTCATGGTTGAAATGGCGCGCGGCCTTCCCGGCGTTTACGGTGCGCGAATGATGGGCGGCGGCTTTGGCGGCTGCACGATTAATCTTGTCGAAGCGTGTCATGCGAATGCCTTTGCGGAGGCTGTAACGGAAGCGTATCAAAAGGCGACCGGCGCTGCGCCGCCGATCATCTGTTGCGTTCCGGGTCCGGGCGCTGGTTCGGTCGATCCATAGAGCGAGCAGATTCGTGCCCCTACTCGACAGCGTCTCGCACCGTCGCCTCAATCTGCTTACCGGCGAATGGGTGCTCGTCTCGCCGCATCGAACAAGCCGCCCCTGGCGCGGACAGGAGGAGAAGCCCCGCGACGTCGATCCTCCGACCTTTGACCCGATCTGCTATTTGTGCCCCGGAAACGAAAGGGCGAACGGCCAGCGTAATCCATCCTACAAAGGCGTCTTTGCCTTCGACAATGATTTCGCCGCGCTGACGCCGAATACGTCGCCCGACCCCTACAACCAGAATGGACTGCTCGTCGCCCAAGGCGAGCCCGGCCTTTGCCGCGTCTTATGCTTCTCGGAGCGTCACGACCTCACGCTCTCGCGCATGGAAATAGCGGACATCGCCCGCGTCATTGAATCCTGGCGGGACGAGAGCCAGCGCCTTGGCGCGCTCGATATCGTCAATTACGTGCAGATTTTCGAAAATCGCGGCGCGGCGATGGGCGCGAGCAATCCGCATCCTCATTGCCAGATCTGGGCGACGCACAGCATCCCCAACGAGATCGTCAAAGAATCGAAAGCGCAGGGCGAATATTTGGCGCGGCGCGGCGCCTGTCTGCTCTGCGATTACCTCGCGCTCGAGGATAAGCTCGCTGAACGCATCGTTTGCGGCAATGAGCATTTCGTCGCGGTCGTTCCCTTTTGGGCGACCTGGCCTTTCGAAACGATGGTGCTCGCGCGCCGCCATATCGGCGCCTTTGACGATTTCACGAATGAAGAGACACAGGCGCTTGCCGAAATTCTTCGCCGCTTGACGGTCCGCTACGACAATCTGTTCGAAACCCCCTTTCCCTATTCTATGGGCTTCCACCAGCGTCCGACTGACGGCGCGCCGCATCCGCATTGGCACTTTCACGCGCATTTCTATCCGCCGCTTCTGCGCTCCGCGAGCGTGCGCAAATTCATGGTGGGCTTCGAAATGCTTGCTTCGCCGCAACGCGACATCACGCCGGAAGCCGCGGCGCGCGAACTGCGCCATGCGTCCGAAACGCACTATCGCGATCTGGCCGACAGGGCCTGACGGGGTCGCATTTTCGGGTCATCAAGCCGTCATCGCCCGCAAATAGCAAAGCGGGCGATTGATTGTCGCGGCGCCGTTGCGCATATAAAGCAGGCGCCGCCTCAATGGAGGAGCGGAAGCCATGGCGATGCTCGATCTCGTCAACCCGGTCGATCCCCTTCCGAAAGTATGGGATCCGGAAAGCCGCATCGGCGATATGCTGCGCGGCAAGCGCGGCCTCGTCGTCGGCGTCGCGAATGAGCACAGCATCGCATTCGGATGCGCGGCGAAGCTGCGCGCTTTCGGCGCCGATCTGGCGCTGACCTACCTCAACGAAAAATCTGAACGCTTCGTGCGTCCCTTGGCCGAGCAGATTCAGGCCGACCTTCTGCTGCCGCTCGACGTCGAAAAGCCGGGAGAGCTCGAAGCGGTCTTTGAGCGGATCGCGTCGGAATGGGGACGGCTCGATTTTCTCGTCCACTCAATCGCTTTCGCGCCGCGCGACGATCTGCACGGCCGCGTGGTCGACTGCTCGCTTGCCGGCTTTCAGCAGGCGATGCGCGTCTCCTGCTATTCCTTCATCGAAATGGCGCGCCTCGCCGAGCCGCTGATGACGAATGGCGGCGCGCTGCTGACGATGAGCTATTACGGCGCCGACAAGGTCGTCAATCACTATAACATCATGGGGCCGGTGAAAGCGGCTTTGGAGGCGACGACCCGCTATCTTTCCGTCGAGCTCGGCGAGAAGGGCATTCGCGTCTTTGCCGTTTCGCCCGGGCCTTTGAAAACGCGCGCGGCGAGCGGCATCGATCAATTCGACGAGCTTGTCGCGGCCGCGGTTGCGCGCAGTCCCGCGCATCGGCTGGTCGACATCGCTGAAGTCGGCCGCGTCGTGGCCTTCCTCGTTGGCGGCGGCGCTTCCGGCATGTCGGGCGATACGATCTATGTCGACGCCGGACTTCACAACGTCGCGTGAGGACATGGCGAGATGATGCAACGCGCGATCTCCGCCGAAGCCGCCGCAAATTTGATCCCCGATGGGGCGAGCGTGATGTTCGGCGGCTTTCTCGGCGTCGGTTCTCCTGAACGGTTGATCGACGCGCTTGTGGCGCGCGGCGCGCGCGGCCTCACGCTGATCGGCAACGACACCGCGTGGCCAACTGTCGGCGTCGGCAAGCTGATCGAGGCGGGATGCGTGACGCGCGTGAAGGCGTCGCATATCGGCACCAATCCCACGACGCAGAAGAAGATGATGGCCGGTGAGATCGAGGTTGAGCTCATCCCGCAGGGCAGCCTCGCGGAGCGCATTCGCGCCGGCGGCAGCGGCCTTGGCGGCGTGCTGACGCCGACAGGCGTCGGCACCGTCGTCGCGGAGGGCAAGCAAGTCATCGAGATTGACGGCGCGAGCTTCCTTCTGGAAAAGCCGCTGCGCGCCGATTTCGCGATCCTGCGCGCGCATGAGGCGGATTATTTGGGCAATCTCACCTATCGGCTGACGGCCGCCAATTTCAACCCGATCATCGCCTTGGCCGCCGATTGCGTCATCGCCGAGCCGGATGAGATCGTGCCGGTGGGCGTCATTCCGCCCGACGCCGTGCGCACGCCCGGCGTGCTCGTGCGTCACCTCGTAGGGAGGCCGCATTAATGGACGCCAGGGAATTGATTGCGCGGCGCGTGGCGTTGGAGCTGCGCGACCGCATGCTGGTCAATCTCGGCATCGGTCTGCCGACGCTCGTGGCGAGCTTCGTGCCCGAGGGACTGTCCGTCGCCTTTCAGAGCGAGAACGGCATTATCGGCTTCGGCGCGCCGCCGCCGGAGGGGATGGAAGATCCTCATCTCACGGACGCGGGCGGCGGCTTCATCTCCGCGCTTCCCGGCGCCGCGAGTTTTGACAGCGCAACGAGCTTCGCGCTGATCCGTGGCGGCCATCTCGACATGGCGGTGCTCGGTGGTCTTCAGGTCGACGGCGACGGGCGCCTCGCCAATTGGATGGTTCCGGGCAAGCTCATCCCCGGGATGGGCGGCGCGATGGACCTTGTCGCCGGCGCCAAGCGCGTCGTCGTCGCCATGCAGCACGCCGCCAAAGGCCAGTCCAAGATCGTGCCGACGCTGACGCTGCCCGCGACCGCGGCGCGGCGCGTCAGCCTCGTCGTTACCGAACTCGCGGTGTTCGAACCCACCGACGACGGGCTCTTGCTGCGAGAACGCGCGCCGGGCGTGAGCGTCGAGGACGTCGTCGCCAATACCGGCGCGAAACTGATCCTTCCGCGAGACGTGCCGGAAATGCCGATCAGCGCGCCGGCCTTTGCGGCCGCTTGAGGAGCGTGACGCGTTTCGCATTGCTGCGCTGCGGTAAGTCGGCGCGCCGGGAACAATTCTTCCTGTAGCGAGGTTTCGCCAACTCGGAGTTCTTCTCAGCCCTTTAACTGCGCTCGGCTCCCGGACGAGCGCTTTTTTTGTGCCGCGCTAAGCATCAAATTCCAACATCGCCGCTCTTTGGAATTAAAACGGTTCCAATATACGATTTGTTGGAAACACTACAAAGTTGACGCCATCAAATTGTTAGCAATAGACTTATTATAACAATTCCATTCAACGGTTTTGACAATTGACCGTCTTCGTTACGAAACCTAACGTCAGCTCAATGCTTCTCTGACGCGACGCGAAAGGGAATAACGCAAGACCTCCATTGGTGGCTCCAATGAGCGACGTAAAATCTCCAATATCTCTTCGTGCGCTGCGTCAGTCCTTGCCGCCGATCCGAACAGCGGAACGCACATCGGTCAAAGCACTGAGCGTCGCGGCGGCGCTGGCGTCGAGCGTCAGCGCGTCGGCGCTGGCGCAATCAGCGTCGACAACGCTGCCTCCGGTGAAGGTGGACGCACCGCACGAAAAGCCGCGCGCGGTCGCGCCGGCGGCGCCGAAACCAGTCGTCGCCCAGGCCCGTCCCGCGCGCCACGTCGCGCCAAGCCGGCAGGCTTCAGGGCAGCGCCGCGGCGCGCCCGGCGCCTCGACGGCGGGCGGGGAGGGCGCTGGGGGCGGAGGCATTCCGGCCATTGTCGCGGCGGCGAACGCCAATCCTTACGCGGATCCGGTCGCGCCCTATAAGGTCGATCGCCTCTCTTCGAATAAATTCACGCAGCCGGTGCTGAACACGCCGCGCACCGTCACCGTATTGACCAAGGAAGTGCTCGACGACAAAAACGCCTTTACGTTAAAGGAGGTCGGCCGCAGCACCGCCGGCGTCACGCTCGGCGTCGGCGAAGGCGGCAACGCCTTCGGCGACCGTTTCTTCATCCGCGGCTTCGACGCGCGCAACGACATCTTCGTCGACGGCATCCGCGATCCGGGCGTCAATGTGCGCGAGAACTTCTATACCGAACAGGTGGAAATCCTGCGCGGCCCGGGATCAAGCTTCGCAGGCCGCGGCACCGCCGGCGGCGCGATCAACATCGTCACCAAGCAGGCGGGCGATCGCGACTTCGTCGATTTCAAGGCGATCGGCGGTTTCTCCGACCATATGAAGCGGCTGACGCTCGATGTGAACAAGGCGATCAGCCCGATCCTCGCGGTGCGCGTCAATGGTCTGTTTCAGGACTCAAATGTCGCGAGGCGCAGCTTTGTCACCGACTATCGCGACGGCGTCTCCGGCTCGGTCGTGTTCAAGCCGATCGAAGGGCTGACGCTGACCGCGCAATATACGCATGTCTATCAGAACGGCTTTCCGGACTTCGGCGTTCCATACAACCGCATCCGCAACCGGCCGTTCCCGGAGGGAGTCACGCCGCGTTACGTTTGGTACGGGCTCGTCAACCGCGACTTCCAGGCCTATACGCAGGCGGCGAGCGCATAGCCTCATTTTTTTGGCTGCAAAGCATGGTTCGCGACAATGTGGCCCGCGCTTTGCTCTTCGATCTCGACCAGGCGATTCAATCGCTGATCACGCGGCTTGGAGCGGCCGATCCAGCTTGCGTCAAGCTCGCGGGAATTTATCACAATCTCATCCGAACATGGGCCGAAGCATGAAAAGTCCAAAGCAAATTCTGTTTATCTTGGCTACGGCGCTGGTCGCCACGCATGCCGGCGCGGCGGCGCCGGGAAATCAGGCGCTTGACGCGGCGATTGCGGCGACGAAGCCGCATGATCTTTCCGTGTGGACGATGTTTGTCAACGCCGACATCGTCGTGAAGGTCGTGATGATCGGCCTGCTGCTGGCGTCCATTGCGACATGGACGATTCTCATCGCGAAAACGATCGAGTTGAAGCG
>CAZCJY010000105.1:0-937 GCA_964498975.1 uncultured Methylocystis sp. | reverse complement strand
ACGCGCCCGCGAACGCGTGACGGAATCCATTCGCCGGCTCTCCGAGGCGCGTGGCCTCGCGGAGGCGCGTCTGGCGCTTGGCGGCGGCGATCGCCTCACGCAGGCGCTGCTCGCTGAGGCGACGCGCGAGCTGAAGCTGTCGTCGGACATTCTTGCGGCGCCGGGCGTCAAGGAACGCGTCGCCGCCTGCTTTGCGGAAGTCGACCGCGCCGAGGCGCTCGCGATCAAACGCGGCACGGGACTGCTCGCCTCCGTCGGGTCGACGGCGCCCTTCATCGGCCTGTTCGGCACGGTATGGGGCATCATGAACAGCTTTATCGGCATTTCGAAAGCGCAGACCACCAATCTCGCCGTCGTCGCGCCCGGCATCGCCGAAGCGCTGCTCGCGACGGCCGTCGGTCTTTTCGCCGCCATTCCCGCGGTGCTGATATACAACCATCTGGCGCGCGAAGCGACCTCCTATCTCGAACTCGTCTCCAATCTGTCAGGCGAATTGCTGCGCATCGTTTCGCGCGATCTCGATCGCAGCGGGCACGCTTCAAGCAAGATTCACGCGGCGGAGTAGGTCATGGCGGTTCAACTTAAGAGCGACCTTCAGGAAACGCACGAGATCAACGTCACGCCGTTCATCGACGTGATGCTGGTTCTGCTCATCATCTTCATGGTTGCGGCGCCGCTCGCCACCGTCGATCTGCCGGTCGATCTGCCGGCCTCCAACGCCGCCCCGCATGAAAAGCCCGATAAGCCCGTCTATGTGACGATTCAGTCCGATCTCGCGCTCGCGCTCGGCGAGACGCCGGTCAAGCGCAACGATCTGATTTCGACGCTTGACGCGCGCCTCGGCGACAAGAACAAGCGCATTTATCTGCGCGCCGACACGAGCGTGCCTTACGGCGAGATGATGTCGGTGCTGGAGCGGTTACGCGCCGGCGGCTAT
>CAZCJY010000104.1:5081-9038 GCA_964498975.1 uncultured Methylocystis sp. | reverse complement strand
TTTATCTCGCGATCTATCTCGTCATGACGCTTGGGACCTTCGCAGCCATTCTCGCTATGCGCGTCAAAGGGAAATTCGTTGAGAACATCTCCGATCTTGCGGGCCTGTCGCGCACCAATGGGTTGATGGCCTTTTTCCTGGCGATGCTGATGTTCTCGCTTGCCGGCATCCCGCCGCTCGCGGGCTTCTTCGCCAAATATTACGTGCTGCTCGCGGCCGTCGACGCCGGTCTCTATCCCCTTGCCGTCATCGGCGTGTTGGCGAGCGCCGTTGCAGCCTTCTACTATCTGCGCGTCGTCAAGGTGATGTATTTCGACGAGCCGGCGCCGGCCTTCGATCAGCCGCCGATGGCGCTGCGCGCCGTGCTCGCCGTCTCGACGTTGGCGCTGCTCTTCTTCTGGGTCTATCCGGCGCCGATCATGAATGCGGCGACCGCCGCCGCCAAATCGCTGTTTTAGGGAGGACGCGCGCGCGTGGAGCTTGGATCATTGGCGCGCGCGCGCGGCGTCCGACTTCTCGCGCTCGAAAGCGTCGATTCGACGAATGACGAAGCCCGCCGCCTGATCGAGGGGGGCGAGCGCGGACCTTTATGGGTCCTCGCCGCACGCCAGACCAAAGGCCGCGGACGTCTGGGCCGCGAATGGATTTCACCGCCCGGCAATCTGCATGCGAGCTTCATCGTCGGCGATTGTTGCGAGAGCGCCGTCGCGCCGCAGCTCGGCTTCGTCGCGGGCGTCGCCGCTATCCGCGCCTTGCGCGCCGCGACGGGGGAGCAACGCCGCTTCGCGCTCAAATGGCCGAATGATCTGCTGCTCGACGGCGCCAAGCTCGGCGGGATTTTGCTGGAGAACGTCAGCGTCCCGAGCGGCGATACGCGCGCGCCGCACAGGGGCGTCGCGATCATCGGCATTGGCGTCAATTGCGTCGAGGCGCCGCGCGATCTGCCTTATGAGGCCTGCGCGCTTTCCGCGCTGGGGGCGCAGGCGCCTGACGCAGCGGCGCTCTTCACGCATCTTTCCGATGCGCTTGCCGAAACCCTGGACCTCTGGCGCGGCGGCGAGGGTTTCGCGCGCATTCGCGAAGAATGGCTGGCGCATGCGGCCTATCTTGGCGCCGACATACGCGTTGCGCTCGCGCAGAAGACCATAGAAGGCCGGTTCGAAACCATCGACGCGACCGGTCGGCTCGTGGTGGCGACGGGCGAGGGCGAGCGGGTCATCGAGGCTGGGGACGTGCTGATCGGCCCGCGTCAGGTGGCGGGAGGCGGCGCATGACGACGCCCGATGCCGATCTCGTCTTCTTGCCGCTCGGGGGCTTGGGCGAAATTGGCATGAACGTGGCGCTCTATGGCTTCGGGCCGCCGAAAGCGCGCAAATGGCTGATGGTCGATTGCGGCCTTGGCTTTCCCGGGCCAGAGGCGCCAGGCGTCGATCTCGTCTTTCCTGACATTTCCTTCGTCGAGAAAATCGCGCGCGATCTTGTCGCCATCTGCATCACCCATGCCCATGAGGATCATATCGGCGCGCTCGCCGCGCTGTGGCCGCGGCTCAAATGCAAGGTCTTCGCCACGCCATTCGCCGCGGGACTGCTAGAGGTGCGCCGCCTCAACGAGCCCGGCGCGCCCAAGATCGACGTCGCCATGACGCGCGCCGGCGCGACGCTCGATCTCGATCCGTTTCAGGTCGAATATGTCGCCGTCGCGCATTCGATTCCCGAGGCGAATGCGCTTGCAATCCGCACGCCGCTCGGCCTGTTGCTGCACACCGGCGACTGGAAGATCGATCCGGAGCCCGGCGTTGGAACGCGCATCGACGAAGCGCGGCTGCGCGCGCTAGGCGACGAAGGCGTCACGGCGCTCATCTGCGATTCCACCAATATTTTGCGCGAGGGCGACAGCTTTTCCGAAAGCGATGTGGCGCGCACTTTGCGCACGCTGATCGCCGAGGCCAAGGGCCGCGTGCTGGTGACGACCTTCGCCTCCAATGTCGCGCGGCTGCGCGCCATCGCCGAAGCGGCGCATGCCTGTGGGCGCACAGTCGTTCTCGCCGGCCGCGCGATGGATCGCGCCATACAGGTTGCGCGCGACTGCGGCTATCTTGAGGGTCTGCCAGGCTTTCACGCGCCCGAATTGCTGCCGACCTTACCGCGCGAAAAAACCGTGGTGATCGCGACGGGCAGTCAGGGTGAGACGCGCGCCGCCATGGCGCGAGCGGCGATGAACGATCACCCCGCGATCAAGCTCGTCTCCGGCGACCTCGTGATTTTTTCCTCGCGCGTCATTCCCGGCAATGCGCGCGACGTTTATCGCGTCATCAATAATCTTTGCGACATTGGGGTCGAGGTCATCACCGATCACGATCATCTCGTGCATTGCTCCGGCCATCCGCGGCGCGGCGAAGTCGCGCGCATGTATGAGTGGATACGCCCGCAGATCGCCGTGCCGGCGCATGGCGAAGCCCATCATCTGACGCAACATGTCGCCTTCGCCAAGGCGCATGGCGTTTCGCAGGTCGTTTCAGCGCGCAATGGCGATATCGTGCGGCTCGCGCCTGGCGCGCCGAGCGTGATCGGGCAAGCGCCGCATGGGCGTCTCTATAAGGACGGCGACATCGTCATCAATGAGGACGACGGCGCCGTACGCGAGCGCGCGAAGCTCTCTTTCGCCGGCGTTATATCCATCGCGCTCGCCGTCGATCGCAAGGGCGAACTCGTCGGCGATCCCGATGTGGCGTTCGCTGGCGTGCCGAAGCGCGGCAAGTTCGGCGAAGATATGGGCGAGGTGATCGACGAGGCGCTGTTCGCGGCGTTCGAGGCGCTGTCGCGTCCGCGCCGCCGCGATGCCGACGCCGTATCAAACGCGATCGAACGCGCCGTGCGCGGCGCGGTGCAGTCGGTCTGGGGCAAGAAGCCGACCGTGCATGTGATGGTCGTCGCGGCGTAGCGAAACCCTCTCCCATAGGGAGAGGGTCGGTCCGAAGGACCGGGGTGAGGGGTCGCGATCTTGCAAAGCGCCGGCGCCGTAGAATGATCGAGCTTGTAACCCCTCACCCGTCTCGCTTCGCGAGCCACCCTCTCCCATAGGGAGAGGGATTCCCGCGAGCCTTTTCGATATGGAAATGACCCTATCGCGGCTAAACTCGCGTCGGACAGCGTGAGTCGGACATGGCCGATAAGCCCACCTATTACGAGTTTTTCGCCGGCGGCGGCATGGCCCGCGCGGGGCTCGGCGACGGCTGGCGATGCCTCTTCGCCAATGATTTCGATGCGAAGAAAGCCGAAAGCTATCGCGTCAACTGGGGCGGTGAGGAGCTTCACGTCGGCGATGTGCGCGAGATATCCACAGCGCAATTGCCGGGCCGCGCCGACCTCGTCTGGGCGTCCTTTCCATGCCAGGATTTATCGCTTGCGGGCGCCGGCGCGGGATTGAAAGGCGAAAGGTCGGGGACCTTCTGGCCCTTCTGGGCTTTGATGAAGGCGCTGCGCAAAGAGGGGCGCCATCCATCGCTCATCGTGGTCGAAAATGTCTGCGGCGCGCTCACCTCGCATGGCGGCAAGGATTTTGTCGCGATCTGCGAGGCCCTGGCGGAAGAAGGGTACAGATTCGGCGCGCTTGTCATCGACGCGGCGCTCTTCGTTCCGCAATCGCGCCCGCGGCTTTTTATCGTCGCGGCGCGGGAGGATGTGGCGATCCCGATCTCTCTCGTCGCGCGCAATGACAGTCCTTTCCATACGCGCGCGTTGCTGACGGCCTATGAGAAATTGCCGCGAAAGCTGCGCGATGACTGGCTCTGGTGGAGCTTGCCCGCGCCGCCTTTGCGCAATACGACGCTCGCGCAAGTCGTCGAAGAGGCGCCGCGCGACGTCGCTTGGCATAGCGGCGCCGAGACGAAGGCGCTCATCGCCATGATGAGCGACGTCAATCTCGCGAAAATCGAAGAGGCGAAGCGCGCCGGCCGC
>CAZCJY010000104.1:0-5071 GCA_964498975.1 uncultured Methylocystis sp. | reverse complement strand
AGCACGAATTGACGGCTGGAGCCGCCGGCCGCAAGATGGTCGGGACGCTCTATCGCCGCACGCGCTATCAAAATGGCGCAAAAATCCAGCGCGCCGAGGCGCGTTTCGACGATGTCGCCGGCTGCCTGCGCACGCCGGCCGGCGGCTCCAGCCGTCAATTCGTGCTCGTCGTGGACAAGGGCCGCGTGCGCTCGCGGCTGATGTCGGCGCGCGAGACGGCGCGGCTGATGGGGCTGCCGGAGGATTACATTTTGCCGGCGACCTATAACGACGCCTATCATCTCACTGGCGACGGCGTCGTCGTTCCTGTCGTTCGGCATATCGCGGCGCATCTTTTGGCGCCGCTGCTCGGCGCATGCTTGTTGCGCGACGCGGCGTGAAGACCGAAAACGCAGTTCGGCGCTCCGCCATCATGCGCGCGGTGAAGGGACGCGATACGGCGCCCGAACTCGCCGTCCGCGCGCTACTGAGACGCTTCGCGCCGGGCTACCGGCTGCATCGCAAGGATATTCCCGGCAATCCCGACGTCGCCTATATCGGCCGCAAGCAGGCGATTTTCGTTCATGGCTGCTTCTGGCACGGACATGATTGCGCGCGTGGCGCCCGCATGCCCAAAGCCAACGCCGACTATTGGCGCGGCAAGATCGCCAAGAACGTCGCGCGCGACACGGCGCATCGCGAAAAGCTCGCTGCGCTCGGTTGGCGCGCCCTTGCTGTTTGGGAGTGCGAGTTGAAGGACGCGGCGGCGGTGGAGACCAAGCTGCGCGCGTTTTTGAAATAGAGGGCGTTGCAACCCTCTCCCACAGGGAGAGGGTGGTCGCCGAAGGCGACCGGGTGAGGGGTTGTCCTGACTCGATCTTTTGCAAACGGATGAAATGAAGACGCGCATCTTCGGTTTTGCGTGTTCCCCTCACCCGGCTTGCTCCGCAAGCCACCCTCTCCCCATGGGAGAGGGTTAGCGCCTCAACCCTTCACCCGCTCAATCCTTCGCGCGCTCGACGTAAGCGCCGTCTTCGGTCTGGATGACGACGCGCGTGCCAGGCTGAATATGCGGCGGCACCATGACGCGCGCGCCATTGGCGAGCTTCGCCGGCTTATAGGACGAGGAAGCGGTCTGGCCTTTCATCGCCGGCTCTGTCTCGACGATCTCCAGCGTCACGCGCGCCGGCAGTTGGATCCCCACGGCCACGCCGTTGAACATCGACAGGATGCAGACCATGCCTTCCTGCAGCCATTGCGCCTGATCGCCGATGACATCTGCGGGCACAAGGACCTGCTCGTAGCTTGCCTGATTCATGAAGTGATGGCCGTCGTCGTCACTGTAGAGATAGGTGAAATCCTGATCCTCGACGAAGGCGCGCTCGACCTGCTCGGTCGTCTTGTAGCGGTCGGAGACTTTCACGCCATCGGAGAGGCGGCGCATGTCGATCTGCGTCGTGGGCGTGCCCTTGCCGGGGAAGAAACTTTCGGCGGTCAGGACGACGTAAAGCTGCCCGTCGTCTCTCTCGATAATATTGCCCTTGCGAATCGAACTGGCGATGACTTTCACGGTTAGTATCCCTTATTGCCGGCTTGGTTTATGAACGGCGGTAAGACCATATTTCGGGCGCGCCGGCAAATCCTTGGGCCGTCCGCCCAGAGCGCGCTGCGAAAAAGTGGAATCCGGTTTTTCGCGTAAAGCGCGCTCTAAACTTTAGGAATCGATCACGTTATCTGAATTTGGGCGATTCCGCTCAAATTCAGCATGATCTAGAGCAGGTTCCGAAAAAGTTGACAGACTTTTTCGATGAGAACCTGCTCCAACATTTTGATTTTGAGCGATTCCTTATCGATCACATGATTCCATGTGATCGGGAAGCGCTCTAGCGGGAGGCTTCATGACGCGCGCGTCGCCCTGGTGGGCCCGGGATGTTTACGCCGATCGCAAGCCTTTTCTCAAGGCGCGCGGGGCCATCGCCGCCGCCGCCCGGCGGTTTTTCGCCGCGGAAGGCTTTGGCGAAGTCGAGACGGCGGCGCTCCAGCTTTCGGGCGGCAATGAGACGCATCTTTCCGCCTTCGCCACGGAGCTGATTGGGGGAGGCGGAGAGAGAAGCCGGCTTTATCTCCACACCTCGCCTGAATTTTCTTGCAAGAAGCTGCTGGCAGCGGGCGAGGAGCGGATTTTCACCTTCGCCCATGTGTTCCGCAATCGCGAGCGCTCGGCCCTGCATCACCCCGAATTCACCATGCTGGAATGGTATCGGGCGGGGGAGCCGACGCTGCGGCTTATGGAGGATTGCGCCGGGCTGATGGCGAGCGCCGCGCGGGCGGCCGGCGCCAGCGATTTCGTCTGGCGCGGGAGGGTCTGCGACCCCTTCGCCGAGCCGGAGATTATTTCCGTCTGCGAGGCTTTCGCGACTAACGCCAGCATTGATCTTGAAGCTCTGCTCAACGACCGCGACGGGCTTGCCCGGGCGGCGGCGCGCGATGGCGTCCGAGTCGCCGAGGACGACACATGGTCCGACCTGTTCAGCAAGATCATGTCCGAAAAAATCGAACATCTGCTGGGACGCGAGCGGCCGACGATATTGACCGACTATCCCTTAAGCGAAGCGGCGCTGGCGCGCGCGAGCGTCGACGATCCGCGCTTCGCCGATCGCTTCGAGCTTTACGTCTGCGGCGTGGAGCTCGCCAATGGCTTCGCAGAGCTTACCGACGCTGCGGAGCAGCGCCGCCGTTTCGAGGCGCAGATGGCGGAGAAGCGCCGCATCTATGGCGAGGCCTATCCGATCGACGAGGATTTTCTGGCGGCGCTTGAGCATATGCCGCAGGCCTGCGGCGTCGCGCTCGGCTTCGACCGGCTCGTGATGCTTGCGACCGGCGCGGAGCGCATCGAACAGGTGCTGTGGACGCCCGTGGCGGAGCGGGGGGCGACGCCCTAGTTGCTGACGGTAAGCGCCTGTGCGCGGGCGCACATCGCACGGCGCGGATCGCCGTCACGTTGGAAATTGATTTGGCGGCTCCATCTCCGCCGAACGTTTTAATTTTATGGAGGGCGTCATGAATATTCGCTCATGCCTCAAATTTATTGTGGCGCTGACCGTGGCGGCAGGCGGCTGCGCGAGCCTCGCTTCCGCGCAGCAGGCTCTAGCGCCCGCCACGCCCATCGTGACTTACGACGACAAGCTGGTGAAAATCGCGGAGCAGGCGCCAGGCTTTGGCGGCATGTATTTCGACGACAAGGGCGTGCTGCAAATCTACATGAAAAACGCAGCCGAATTGCGCGGCGCCGACGCGATGAAATCGGCGCGGGCGCAAGTCACGGCGGCGATCGCCAGCGTTCTCGGCGCTGAGTTTTTGGCGCAATCAACGGAGCGGCGAGCGCGCGCCCAAGAACCAAACATCATCAAAGGCGATTACGACATTGTCGAACTCGCCAAATGGAAAAAGAGCCTCGGCGCCGCGCTCGGCGGGCAGGAGATCGTCTTCACCGATCTCGACGAACGCCGCAACCGCGTGACCATCGGCGTCATTGGCGATCCCTCGCGCCAGCGAATCGACACGCTGGCGAAGTCGCTTGGCGTGCCGTTTGAAGCGATCATCGTCGAGGAAACGCAGCCGATCCGGTTTCACGCCTCGTTGCGCGACAAGATACGGCCAGTCCCCGGCGGCGCTCAGATCGAAATCGACACCGGCGTCTTTGCCTTCAAAATCTGCACGCTCGGCTTCAATGTCGTGCGCAACGGCCGCGATGGCTTCGTGACCAATTCGCATTGCACGAAAAATCGCGGCGTCAGCAATGACGACGATTTCCATCAGCCCAATGATCCATTGCTGTCGGGCAACAAGATCGGCGACGAGGACGCGGATCCCCCGTATTTCACCGGCGGCGTTTGCCCCTCGGGCAGGAAATGTCGCTTCAGCGACAGCGCCTACGCTGACTATCGGATAGAACGCGGGCGTTTCGAAATCGCCCGGACGACCAACAACGTCGGCTCGCGCACGATCAACAGCTTCCCGAGCGCCTTCCGCATCGTCAGCGAGACGCCGGACCCCATGGTCGGCATAAGGCTGAACAAGGTCGGCCGCACAACGGGCTGGGCTTTCGGCGACGTGCGATCGACCTGCATCGACGTCAATGTGGCTGATACGGACATCAGGCTGCTTTGCCAGAGCAGAGCGGCGCGCGTCTCTGGGACCAATAAACTGACCGATAATGGCGACAGCGGCTCTCCCGTCTTCGCGATCCTGCCGACTGCGAGCCAGGCCAGCCTTCACGGCATTCTGTGGGGCGGCCCCGACGACGGCAGCTCTTTCGTCTTCAGTCCGATGAGCCTGATCGAGCAGGAGCTCGGACAGCTCACGACCTTCACGGCGACTCAGCCGCCGCCCCCTCCGCCGCCTCCGCCGACGCCGCGCGAGCAATGCCTGCGGGAGTGCAATGCGGAGCGCGACGCCTGTCTCGCCGATGGCGGATTGGGGTCGCAATGCATTCCCGCCTGGCGCCGCTGCCGCGAGCAGTGCCCTGCGAGATGAACCGGCGGCCGCCTCGCTCTCGCTTCGCCCCTATCGCGCTCTATTCTTGATTTGCGATAGGACGAGCGGGGCGGGGAGCGAGGCGATGCGGCGAACGATCTTTGCGATCTGACCGTCGCCCCGTCGCCATTGGCGGGGCCGGTCATTTAGCGGTTCAGGGTTCCCAAATCCGCCGCTCTGGGCTATGAGACGCTGCATCGCAACAAAAGCCGCGTCCTAAGCGTTGCGGCCGCCCCTTTTGGCGGCCGTCGGAAGCAAGCGCGGCTGTTCCTTGAGCCAAGGCCGGCCCGTTCCATGCAACTGCGCAATATCGCCATCATCGCCCATGTCGACCACGGCAAGACCACGCTCGTCGACCGGCTTCTCCAGCAGTCGGGCGCGTTCCGAGAGAATCAGCGCGTCGCCGAGCGCGTGATGGATTCGAACGACCTCGAAAAAGAGCGCGGCATCACCATCATGGCCAAGGCGACGTCGATCGCCTGGAAGGATGTGCGCATCAATATCGTCGATACGCCTGGCCATGCCGATTTCGGCGGCGAGGTCGAGCGCATTCTCT
>CAZCJY010000103.1:0-9057 GCA_964498975.1 uncultured Methylocystis sp. | reverse complement strand
ATGGAGGCGCTGCGCGCCTTCTATGCGCAATGGGGCGCGATCTTCATTCTGGTGAAGGGCTTGACGCCCATTCCCTATAAGCTCGTCACCATCGTCTCCGGCCTGATGGCCTATAATTTCCCGCTGTTCATCGTGCTGTCGCTCATTACGCGCGGCGCGCGGTTTTTCATCCTGGCGGCGGCGATCAACCGCTTTGGCGACCCGATCCGCTCGAGGCTCGAGAGCCATTTCGGTCTGTTCGTCGGATCGCTAGCGGTAGTGGTCGTGGCCGGCTTCGCCCTCGCGGCGAAGATGTTTTGAGGCCGCGTGAGGACCGGGTTCGGCCAGATGGACTGGCGTAGCGCTTTCGATTGTCTGACGGCGCCCAGCAACGCCGCGCTGCTGATCCTCGCCGCCGCGGTCGCTGCGATCGGCGGCGCCTGGGCCTATGAATCGCTCGGCTATCTACCCTGTGAACTTTGCTACAAGGAGCGCGTTCCCTATTACGCCGCCTTCGCGCTCGCGCCGCTCGCGGCGTTCTCCGTGCAAACCGGCAGGGCGGGGCTGGCGCGCGCCGCCTTTCTGCTGATGGCGCTGCTCTTTGCCGGGAACGCGGCGCTGTCGATCTATCATTCGGGCGTCGAGTGGAAGATTTTCGCCGGGCCGTCGGATTGCTCCGGGCCACTGTCGAGCGCGCCTTCAGTCGCAGATTTCATGAAGCAGCTTCAGACGGTCAAAGTCGTGCGATGCGACGAGCCGAACCTCTGGATTTTAGGCCTCACGCTCGCGAATTGGAACGTCGCGATTTCGGCCGTGCTGGCGGCGCTCGCCACGGCAGGCGCGCGATTGTCACCCCGCCGCTAGCCGCGCGCTGGCGCGCAGCTTCTCCGTCTCGCTCTTCAACTGGCCGCAAGCGGCGAGAATATCCCGCCCGCGGGGCGTGCGCACGGGGCTGGCGTAGCCGGCGTTGAAAACGATGTCGGAGAAGCGTTCGATCGTGTCCCAGTCAGAGCATTCGTATGGCGCGCCGGGCCAGGGATTGAAGGGGATGAGATTGATCTTGGCCGGCACGCCCTTCAGGAGGCGCACCAGTTCGTGCGCCTCGGCGGAGCTATCGTTGACGCCCTTCAGCATCACATATTCGAAGGTGATGCGGCGCGCATTGCTGGCGCCGGGATAGTCGCGGCAAGCCTGCAGCAGCTCTCGGATCGGGTATTTCTTGTTGAGCGGCACGAGTTCGTTGCGCCGATCGTCGCGCACGGCGTGCAGCGAGATCGCCAGCATCGGGCCGCATTCGGCGCCGAGCCGCTCGATCTGCGGCACGACCCCGGAGGTCGAGACGGTGATGCGGCGCTTCGATAGCGCCAGCCCGTCGCCGTCGGCCATGACCTCGATCGCCGCCATGACATTGTCGAGATTGTAGAGCGGCTCGCCCATGCCCATGAAGACGATGTTGGAGACCGCCCGCACGCCTTCTCCCGCCGGCACGAGCCCGTCGGTCGGCCGCTCGCGATCGGGAAAGTCGCCGAGCCGCTGGCGCGCCACAAGCAACTGCCCGACAATCTCGGAAGTCGTCAGATTGCGCACGAGCCGCTGCGTGCCTGTATGGCAGAAGCTGCAATTCAGGGTGCAGCCGACCTGCGAAGAAACGCAGAGCGTCCCTCGGTCGCTCTCGGGGATGTAGACGCATTCGACCTCCGCGCCCTTGTCGAGCGCGTCGACCGGCTCCAGCCGAAGCAGCCATTTACGCGTGCCGTCGCTTGAAATCTGCTCCGCGACGATTTCCGGCAAGCGTAAAGCGAAAGCGTCGCCAAGCGTCTGGCGCAGCGCCTTGGAGACGTTCAGCATCTCGCCAAAGTCGCGCGCGCCGCGGAAATAGATCCAGTGCCAGAGCTGAGAGACGCGCATGCGGATTTCGCGCTCGGGCAGCCCCAGCGCGCGCAAGGCGTCGCCTATCTCGGCGCGGGTCATCCCGGCGAGCGAAGGCTGAACAGCAAGGGTTGGCGCGGCGGAAGCGACGGAGGCGGTCATCAAATCCTCTAATGGCGCCCCTTATATCATGGCTCCGCCGGATTTTTCACGGGGAGCCCTCATGAAGCCATTGCTGATCCGCGCCGCCGCCGCCATGGGCGCAATCGCCGTCTATCTGTGGCTCGCGATCCTGGGCGGGGGCGGCTTTGCAGCCTTTTTCGCCAATCCGGCGCGAACCGCGCTCGCCATCGTCACCATCGCCTTGGGCGTCGTGTCAATATTCGTCGGCGGCAATCTCAGCCCCGGCCTGCGCGAAGACCGCAGCAACCGCTGGGTCATTGCGGCCTTCGGCGTTATCGGCCTCTTGGCGGCTTTTCTGCCTGCCTGGACCGACCGCATCGGCTTGTGGACGATAGACGGCGACCCCGTCCGGTGGTTCGGCGTCGCGCTTCTCGCCGGCGGCGGCGCCTTGCGGCTTTGGCCTGTCGCGGTCCTCGGCCATCGCTTCAGTGGCCTGGTGGCCATCCAGCCCAACCACAAGCTCGTCACGACTGGCCTATATCGCTTCATTCGCCATCCGAGCTATCTGGGTCTGCTCATTTCCGCGCTCGGCTGGGGACTGGCTTTCAACTCGGGCGTCGGCGTCCTTCTGGCCTTGCTCAACATTCCGCCGCTTGTCGCGCGCATGAATTCCGAGGAACGCCTGTTGAGTTCCGAGTTCGGCGAGGCGTATGACGCCTATCGCGCGCGAACGGCCCGGCTGATTCCGGGCGTTTATTAGCGGCGTGAACGCGGAGGAAGCTTGACTGGAGCCGGCGGAAAGATCGTCATTTTCGCCGGTGGGTCGCTCGGCGACCTGCATCCCTTCGTGGCGCTGGCGCACGCCCTGCGCGCGGAAGGGCTTAGCCCGCTGATCGCGACGACGAACTACTATCGCGATTATATCGCCGCTGAAGGTCTCAACTTCACGCCCGTTCGTCCGGATTTCGAGGACGTTTTGGCGCGGATTGGCGAGGACATGAACGGCATCGCGCGGCAGATGGAGAAGAACGACAGCTATCTTTTTCATGATCTGATCTTTCCGGCGCTGCGCGAAGCCTACGCGGACATTTATGAGGCCTGCGAGGAGGCTTCCGCCGTCGTCGTCCATGCGATCGGCTTCGCCGGGCGTGCGGCCGCGGAAAAGCGCGGCCTGCCGCTCGTCAATATCGTATTGTCGCCGCTGCTCATGCCGTCCATTTACGACCCGCCGACAGGGATGGCGGCGCCTTATGTCCCAGCCCCTAAGACGGCGTTGGCGCGGATGCGCAATCGGCTCGTGCGAAAAGCGGTCGAATTCGCCACGCCTTATTGGGCCGCGCCCTGGGAGAAATTCCGGCGGGAGCTGGGGCTGCCGAAACGACGCGGCGGAGACCTTTTCTCGATCAGTCCTGGCGCGGCCGCCACGATTGCGCTTTACAGTCCGCTATTCGCGCCAAAGCAGCTTGATCATCCATCCAACTTGCTCGTCGCGGGCTTCTCTTTCCACGATCGCCACATGGGCGAGGGCGAGGACGCGCTTCCCGCGCTGGAGGCTTTTCTCACGCAGGGCGATCCGCCGATCGTTTTCACGCTCGGCAGCTTCTTCGCGCGCGACCAGATTGCGCATTACCGCGCGAGCGTCGATGCGGCGCGACGCGTCGGCAAGCGGGCCGTGCTGCTCGTCAACGCCGACGATCTCGCCGCAGCCAGGGCGCTCTCGGCGGAAGATGTTTTCCTCGCATCCTATGTGCCGCATTCGCGCGTTTTTCCGCACGCCTGCGTCATCGCCCATCACGGCGGGATCGGTACGACCGGACAGGCGCTACGCGCCGGCAAGCCGCAACTCGTCACGCCGCTGATGGGCGACCAGCCGGACAATGGCGCGCGGCTGGCGCGGCTTGGCGTCGCGCGCCTGGCGAAGTCCGGCGCGTCGGGCGAAACCTTGGCGAAAGAACTTGCGGAACTGCTCAATGACCCGCGCTATACGCAACGGGCGCGCGAGGTCGCAGCCGTCATCGGCGTGGAAGAGGGCGTCGCCGTTGCGGCCCGCGCAATCGCCAAGATCGCCAATTCACGGTAAGGGATTAAGCCATGTATCGTCTTCGAGCGCTCTTGATCTTATTCGGCATTTTGCTCGCCCTTCCTGCGCAAGCCGATGACGTCATCAGACTTTCGCCCGGGCGCAGCGCGACATTCACGCTGCAGGAAAACGCCACGACCGGCTATTCCTGGCGGATCGATCAAGGCGCGAGCCAAAGCCTCGACATCCTCGCGATTTCAGACGCCGGTCGCAGCGGCGCTTCGCGCCGTATGGTCGGCAGCCCGAGCCAGCGCCATTGGAAGATACGCGCGCTCAAGCCCGGCCACGCCGAGATCGTCTTCGCCTATCAGCGGCCCTGGGAGCCCGCGCCGGTTCAAACGCGGCGGGTGGAGGTGGAGGTCGCGCCCTAGGCGTCGCCTTTTTGCGCCGACTTCATCGCGTCCTCCAGCCGCACGGACGCGGAACCGGGTTTCGCTGGCTGCTGCTGGCTCTCATGCGGCGCCCAGCCGGACGCCCAAATGATCTCAAAGCTCGCCCGCACGCGCCCGTCGGCGTCCGAAAAGCGCTCCGCGTAGATTCGCGCCGCCCGCGCCAGCACGTCGCGACGCAGCGGCTTGCGGGCGCGCTTCACGAGGACATTGGCGGCGCCCATGGCGCGCAACTCGGCCATCAGCGCAAACAATGAGTCATAGCGCAGCGTAAAGCTGTCGACATCGGCGACGGGCAGGGCGAAGCCCGCGCGTTGCAGCAGCGCGCCCATGTCGCGCACATCGGCGAAGGGGGAGACGCGCGGACTCGCGCCGCCGGCGATCTCCTCTTCGGCCTGGGCGAAGGCGGCGCGCAGTTCGACAAGGCTCGCGCCGCCAGGAAGACAGGCGATGAACAGCCCGTCCGGCGCGAGCATGCGCCTGACCTGCGCGAGAACGCCCGGCAGATCGTTGACCCATTGGAGCGCCATGCCGCAGACGATCAAATCGAATGACGCGGGCGCAAAGGGCGGCGCCTCTTCATCCGCGAACACATCCCCACCATAGCGGCCCGCGCGCAGCGGCGCCGCGCGGCCGCTGTTAACGATGGCTTGCGCGAAATGTTCGCTCGGCGAGCCAAGATCGAGCGATCGCGGAAACGCGCGCTTCACCGTGAGCAAACGGTCGAGCAGATCGTCGGCGGCGCGCGTCAGAAGGAAATCCGGCGCGCCTTTCGACATCGCGCGCAACAAGCGTCGACGCAGCAGCGCGCGGTCGAAAATGCGAGGAGGAACGCCCGTTTCGCTCATGTCGTCCTATGCCGCGCGCAGCGTGTCGCCGCAAGTGCGCGCGCACGCGGATTTGGGCGGAATGGTGGCTTAATCATGACGACAACGCGCGAATCCGCAGCGTCAAAATACCCGCAATATCCAGTAAAACCTTAAGGTTAAGCCCTAACCTGGAATCTGGGAACGCTTCGACAAAAACATGGCGAAAGTTAGAATGACGCTATCTGTCAGAGTCAGTGCTGGGGTAAGTAAAGGTCAATTCGTCATGCGTAACCTGTTCATCGTTCCCTCCCAATTCAGCCATGCAAAACCCCGAAGCGGCGCGCTGCACGTCCTCCTTCTTGCCGCCATCGCCGGGCTTGGCCTCGCCGCCGTTCCGCAGACCGCCGCCGCGCGCAACATCGTATCCTTCTCCCCCAGCGTGGCGCCGGGCACGATCGTCATCAGCGCCCATCAGCGCCGCCTTTTCCTCGTCGTCGACACCGGCGTCGCCATCAGCTATCCCGTCGCCGTTCCCAAGCGTGGCAAGGAATGGTCGGGCACGGCCGCGATCGACGGCAAATATGTGAACCCGGACTGGGTGCCGCCGGCGGTGGTGAAGGCCGACCATCCCGAATTGCCGAACTTCATTCCCGGCGGCTCGCCGCGTAATCCGATGGGCGTGCGCGCGCTGACTCTAGATCGCGGCGACGTCGCGATCCACGGCACGACGAGCAAGATGCGCGCTTCGGTCGGCACCGCGGCCTCGTATGGCTGCATTCGTATGCTGAACGAAGACGTTTCGGATCTCTACGACCGCGTCAGCGTCGGCTCGCCGGTGATGATGACTCCGTAACGCAGGCGCAGTCTCACTTCCCGTTAAAGGCCTCGCCCGGTCGCATGCGGACGGGCGGGGCCTTTTCGAATCGGACGCTCAGCAAAACACTGGCCGCGTCGAGGCGGGCGACGCGAAAAATGCTTTTTCTCCAGAGCTTTTTTCGTTCGCGGCGCCGCCCCTTGCTGTGGAAGAGCGGGGCGCGCCCATGGACGCGAAGGAACGAATCCAGCAGTCTCGCGCGCAATAAAAGGGCATCGCTTTTTAGCGTCATGCTTCTCGTGTGGAGTATAGTGACTGCAAGAGATGATTCGACTTTGAATCAACCGCTTGAAAAGGAGGCGCCTCCTCGGAAGCTCCATGAAGCGTCGTCGCTTGTCTGTCCAGTCGCCGCGTCCTGCTGACACCCAAAAAAGGTTGGCACATGCTGATCGCTACAGAAAAAGAAACGGAACGCGCCGAGCATCCCGTGGATGTTGTGGAGCAACTGGCGGCCACCAATGATTGGTCTTTCGACCGAGACGATGAAGACGAGATTTCCATTTGCGTCGCCGGAGCCTGGACGGAGTATCACGTCGCCTTCACCTGGCTTCCGCAACTCGAAACCCTGCATGTGAGCTGCGCCTTCGACCTGAAGGCGCCGGAGCGGCGGCGTGGCGAGCTGATGTCCCTCGTCAACGCCATCAATGAGCAGATGTGGATCGGCCATTTCGACTTCTGGCCGACGGAAGGCGTCGCCATGCACCGCCATGGACTGATCCTCACCGGCGGCGCGCAGCCCTCCGCGACCCAATGCGCGGCTCTGCTCGACAATGCGCTGCAGGCCTGCGAGCGGCACTATCAAGCCTTCCAATTCGTGCTCTGGGCCGGAAAAAGCGCCAAAGAGGCGCTCGACACGGCGAATTTCGAGACGAAAGGCGAGGCGTGAGCGCCGACGCTGGTCTGCGCGGCGCGTCGATCGCCTTGATCGGCGCCGGCAATATGGGGCTGGCGCTGCTCGAAGGCTGGGCCGCGCAAGGCGTGTCCGGCGAGAGCGTGACGATCGTCGAGCCGCAGCCTTCGCCGCGCCTTCTGGAGCTTTGCGCCGCGCGCGGCTTTTCGCTGAATGGAGCGGCCGGGGGACGCGACGCCGTCGTTCTCGCGATCAAGCCGCAGATGCTGGAGGCAGGCGCCGCCGCCACCGCGCCTTTCGTCGGCGCCGACACGGTGATCGTCTCCATTCTGGCCGGGAAGCGCATCGCCGACATCGCCGCTCGTTTGCCTGGCGCTGAAGCCATCGTGCGCGCCATGCCCAATACGCCCGCCGCCATCGGGCGCGGCGTCACCGGCGCTTTCGCCAGCGCCGGAGCCAGCGCCGCCCAACGCGCGCTTGCCGACGCGCTGCTTGCGGCTGTCGGCGGCGTCGAATGGGTGGAGCACGAGCCGCTGATCGACGCGGTCACCGCCGTGTCGGGATCGGGTCCGGCTTATGTCTTCTATCTCGTCGAATGCCTTGCCGCCGCCGGCGTCGACGCCGGCTTGCCGGCGGGGCTCGCAGGGCGGCTGGCGCGGGCGACCGTCGAGGGCGCCGGCGAATTGATGCATCGCCAGCCCGAGGCCAGCGCCGGAACGCTGCGTGAGCGCGTGACCTCGCCGGGCGGCACCACGGCGGCGGCGCTCGACGTCCTCAGCGCGCAAGACGGCTTGCCCGCGCTCATGAACCGCGCCATAGCCGCGGCCAAGCGCAGGGCGGGCGAACTTTCGGGTTGAACGGCGCGTAAGCCTTGTCGCGCGGCCGCGCGGCAATAGAATATCGGCAATGACTCTTTTCAGGCGGAGATCGACATGACCAGCGGCGGGCCCCGCAATCGGGTGATCGACGCGACGCTGCGGCTCGCCGCACGGCGCGAATTCAGCGACGTGACTCTCACCGACATCGCGCATGAGGCGGATATTTCACTCGCCGATCTGCGCGATCTTTTCCCCACGAAAGGCGCGATCATCGGCGCTTTCTCGCGGCGCATCGACCGTGAGATTCTCGACGCGCTTCCCAAAGAGGCCTCGCATGAGCCGGCGCGCGAGCGGCTTTACGACGTCCTGCGCCGGCGGCTCGAGGCGCTCGAGCCCTATCGCGAGGCGCTCGCCAGCGTCGCGCGCTGGGCGGCGCGCGATCCGCTCACCGGAACGGCGCTCAATCGCGAGACGGTGAACTCGATGCGCTTCATGCTGGAGGCCGCCGACATCGACAGCGACGGCCCGGTCGGTTCGCTCAAGCTGCAAGGACTGGCGTTCGCCTGGGGCCGGGTGCTCGAGGACTGGTTCGAAGGCGACGTTCATGACGCGCTGTCCACCCTCGACCGCGAACTCGCGCGCGGCGAGCGTTATGTCGATCGGGCCGAAGATTTCGCCCGTCTGACCCGGCCGTTCTACTCTTTCGCGCAGAGCTTCTTTGGCGGGCGAACGAAGCGCGGCAGAGACGAGGGCGACGAGGACGGCCATCCCCACGCCCACGCCTGACTTAGTTTGAAATCATTGCTTAATCGCTTGCGGACATGATGTCCGGGGCCTTTGGCGCGCCATCGCTTTTGAAAGGCCTGCATTCGCTTGCTTGGACCGCGGAGGCGGCTCCCCCAAATGTCTCAGCTGACGGCCGACGGCGGACCCAGCGCCCCCGCGCGACTCTATCCGCTTATTGTCTGCGCGGCGGTCGCGCTCGGAATTGCGCTTCGCTTGCGCGGCGCGCAGGGCGATTTATGGCTCGACGAAATCTGGACGCTGCGCCTGATCGCGCCCCTCCAGTCAGCGGCCGATATTTTCCTGCGCGCGCCGAGCGACAACAACCATTACCTGAACTCCCTGTGGCTGTGGCTTGTGGGGCCGGAAGCCTCGATCGTCACGATGCGCCTTGCCTCGATCATCATCGGCGGGCTTTCGATCGTCGCCGCCGCGGCCGCGTGCCGGCATCACAGCCGGACGGCTGCGGCAATGGCGGCCATT
>CAZCJY010000102.1:2970-9139 GCA_964498975.1 uncultured Methylocystis sp. | reverse complement strand
CGGCGCGTTCGAAAGCGCGTTCGACGATCTGGCGGCCAAGCCCGGCATATTGATGGCGCACCGCTTCGCGCGTCGCGCGCCTTATGGCGGCGCGCGCCTTGCCGGTTGCCACCGCCGCCTCCCAGGCCGCCGGCGGAATATGGCCGTCGGCGCGGATAATCTCGACCTCGTCGCCATTCTGCAATTGCGACAACACGGGCGCGACGCGTCCGTTGATCTTGGCGCCGACCGCGGAGTCGCCGAGCTTGGTGTGCACGGCGTAGGCGAAGTCGATCGGCGTCGCGCCGCGCGGCAGCGCGATCAGCCCGCCCTTGGGCGTGAAGCAGAACACCTGATCCTGAAACAGCTCGAGGCGCGTGTGCTCTAAGAACTCCTCGGGACTGTCGCCATGGGCGAGCAGGTCGAGCGTTTCCTGCAGCCAGCGGAAGGCGCGGCTTTCCTTCGCAAGCTCCTCGCGCCCATGCGCGCCGATCGCGTCCTTGTAAAGCGCATGGGCGGCGATGCCGAAGCGCGCGATCTCATGCATCTCGGCGGTGCGGATCTGCAATTCGACGCGCTGATGGCCGGGGCCGATCACGGTGGTGTGGATCGAACGGTAATCGTTTTGCTTGGGCGTCGAGATGTAATCCTTGAAGCGGCCCGGCACATTCGGCCATTTCGTATGGACGATTCCCAGCGCGCGATAACAATCCTCCACAGCGCCGACGATGATGCGGAAGCCGAAAATATCCGAGAGCTGCTCGAAGGAGATGGATTTGCGCTCCATCTTGCGCCACACGGAGAAAGGCGACTTCTGGCGCCCGGTCACCGCCGCCGTGATGCCGCGGGCCGCGAACTCCTTGGTCAGTTCGTCCTCGATGCGCCTGATGATGCGGCCATTCTTGGCGCGCAGATCATGCAGCCGCTGCTCGATGGTCTGATGCGCCTCCGGCATCAGATGGCGGAAGGCGAGGCCTTCCAGCTCCTCGCGCAGGCGCTGCATGCCCATGCGGCCGGCAAGCGGGGCGTAGATGTCGAGCGTTTCCTGGGCGATGCGCGCGCGCTTCTCCTGCGGCACGAAATGCAGCGTGCGCATATTGTGCAGACGGTCGGCGAGCTTGACGAGCAGCACGCGCACGTCTTCCGCGACGGCGAGCAGGAGCTTGCGGAAATTCTCGCCCTGGCGCGCCTGCTTGGTGACGAGATCGAGCTTTTCGATCTTTGTCAGGCCCTCGACGAGCTTGCCGATCTGCTCGCCGAACAGGCGGTCGATTTCCTCGCGTGTCGCGTTCGTATCTTCGAGCGTGTCGTGCAGAACCGCCGCGACGATCGTCGCGTCGTCGAGCTTGAGATCGGTGAGGATCGCGGCGACTTCGAGCGGATGCGAAAAATAGGGATCGCCCGAGGCGCGGGTCTGCGCGCCATGCGCCTTCATTGCGTAGACATAGGCGCGGTTCAACAAATCTTCGTCGACGCGCGGATTATATTTCCGCACGCGTTCGACCAGTTCGTACTGACGCATCATGCGCTTGGCGCCGGGTGTGAGCATAGCGCCGGCGCGCGCGCCGCGTCCACGCGCATGACGACGCTATGCGCGAGACGCGACGAGCGGCGCCGGAGCCGCAGGTGTTTCATTCGAGAATAGCGCAGCAGCCCCGCCGTCTCCAACAGGAGACAATGCGCAAATACAGGGCTCCCGCCAAGACTTATTGCGCCAAGACGTAATGCGCCAAGACTTATTCGGCGTCGTCTTCCACCTCGGCGGGGGGCACCAGGCCCTCGAGGCCGCGCAGCAAGTCTTCTTCGGTCATGCGGTCGAACTGCTGCTCGCCGTCGAAATCCCCGGCGGCCGCGGGCGTCAGGGCCGGCGCGGCCTCGGTCTCCGGTTCGTCGACCTCGACATGACGCTGCAGCGAGTGGATGAAATCCTCCGACAAATCCTCGGGCGCCAGCGCCGTCTCGGCGATTTCGCGCAGGGCCACGACGGGGTTCTTGTCGCGATCGCGATCGACGAGTATCGGCTGCCCCGAAGAGATGTTGCGCGCGCGATGCGCGGCCAAAAGGACAAGGTCGAAACGATTTTCGATCTTGTCGATGCAATCTTCGACGGTGACGCGCGCCATCTGCTGCCAAGCTCCGTTGCCAAAAGGGGGAACGCCGCTGATACGCCAATTGCGAAAATTACGCAACAATCTCTTAGAGCTAGACGAACGTGACGGGGTTCGAGCGGCCACTATTAGGGTTATTCCCTAATGATTTTAGATAAATCATGAAATGATTTGTCCGCAAAAAGTCGCAGTTCCTCTTGACGATGCGACATTCAGGGGCGATGTATCGCAGGAGATGCGCGGCGGCGTTTTTTCAGGATGGCCGCTGGAAACCCCAGCGGATGCGGCGAGAATATCGGCGATCATTATCACGATCGCATATTCGCGCTGGAACATTGAAACCGAGACGATCGACGCAAACGCCGAACTGCGGGTTGACGGCATTAACCAGATCCGCCCGCTTTAACAATACAACCCAACCGTGAGACTGAAATGGCTGATATCGAACGAATTGCGTTATTTATTGACGGCGCGAATCTTTACGCGACCGCGAAATCGCTGGGATTCGATATTGACTACAAGCGCCTGCTCCGCGAGTTCCAGGGAAAGGGCCGGCTGATACGGGCTTTTTACTACACCGCCTTGATTGAAGATCAGGAATATTCCTCGATCCGTCCGTTGATCGATTGGCTCGATTATAATGGCTACGCCGTCGTCACCAAGCCGACGAAGGAATTTGTCGATTCTCTGGGCCGCCGCAAGGTTAAGGGCAATATGGACATCGAGCTCGCCGTCGATGCGATGGAGATGGCGGAGCATATCGACCATATGGTGCTGTTCTCCGGCGACGGCGACTTCCGTTCCCTGGTCGAAGCCGTCCAGCGCAAGGGCGTGCGCGTCTCCGTGATCTCGACGATCACCACGCAACCGCCCATGATTGCTGACGAATTGCGCCGCCAGGCCGACGAGTTCATCGACCTGATCCATCTTGTCGGCAAGATCGGCCGCGATCCCGGCGAGCGCGCCGAGCGGATGCAGCGCTATCAGGAGCGACGGCCCACGCCGCAGACTGCGGCGGCCGGACATGAGGACGAGGGGGAGGAGTAAACCTCCTCCAGCCGACCCCGAAAAACAAAGCCCGGTCGAAAAGCCGGGCTTTTTCTATCCCTTCTCACGCAACAGCCGGCCTTTCTCGCGGCTCCAGTCGCGCTTCTTCTCGACCTCGCGCTTATCATGCAGCTTCTTGCCCTTCGCCAAGGCGATTTGCAGCTTGGCGCGCCCTTTGGCGTTGAAATAGAGCTTCAGCGGCACGATCGTCATGCCCTCGCGCTCGACGGCTTGCGACAGCTTGGCGAGTTCGCGGGATTTCAACAGCAATTTGCGCGGTCGCTTGGGCGCGTGGTTGAAGCGGTTGCCGGCGAGATATTCCGGAATATTGGCGTTGACGAGCCAAGCTTCGCCCTGACGATCGACATGGGCGTAGCTCTCGGCGATCGTCGCCTTGCCGGTGCGCAGCGACTTCACCTCCGTGCCCGTCAGCGCAAGCCCGGCCTCGAACGTCTCGCCGACTTCGTAGTTGTAGCGCGCCTTGCGGTTGTCGGCGACGACCTTGAAATTCGGCTCCTGCTTTGCGGCCACTGTTCGTCCTTACGCCGGCGCCACGCCGGCGTGCGCCATCGCGGCGCGGATGCGGTCCTTGGTGGCCTGCGTGCAAGGAACGAGCGGCAGACGCACTTCCTCGCCGACTCTGCCCAAAAGCGACAGCCCATATTTCGCGCCGGTGACGCCCGCCTCGAGAAAAGTCGCGACATGAAGCAGCGTCAGCCTGTCCTGAATCTCCAGCGCCTTGGCGTAGTCGCCGGCGAGGCAAGCGTTCTGAAGATCGGCGCAAAGCCGCGGCGCGATATTGGCGACGACTGAAATGCAGCCATGCGCGCCGGCCGCCATGCAGGCGAGCGCGGTCAGATCGTCGCCGGAGAGCTGGATGAAATCCGGCCCCATCGCCTCGCGCTGCAGAGAGATGCGGCCGATATTCCCGGTCGCATCCTTCACGCCGACGACGTTCTTCAACTCGGAGCAGCGCTTCATCGTCTCGACGCTCATGTCCACGACGGAGCGCGGCGGGATGTTATAGATGACGATGGGGATCGACACGGCGTCGTTGATCGCCTTGAAATGCAGATAAAGCCCTTCCTGATTGGGCTTGTTGTAATAAGGCGTGACGATGAGAAGCCCGTCGGCGCCGGCGCGTTCGGCGTGGCCGGCGATGGCGATCGCCTCGCGCGTGTTGTTGGAGCCCGCGCCGGCGATCACCGGCAGACGCCCCCGCGCGGCGCGGACCGTCTCCGTGATGACCTTGCCATGCTCTTCGTGGCTGAGCGTCGGGCTTTCGCCGGTGGTGCCGACCGGCACGAGGCCATGCGTGCCGTTCTCGATCTGCCAATCGATCAGCGCGCGCAACGCGTCAAAGTCGACTTCTCCATTTGCAAACGGCGTGACAAGGGCCGTTATCGACCCGTGAAAAATCGGCTTTCTGCTCATAGAATCAAAGCTTTCCCCGCGCCTCACAGCCGCCGTAATCGCACTGCTATGATGTAGGCGTCTTTCATAGCCGCTGGGCGCCGTCGAGGAAAGCCCCGCAACTTCGGGCGCTGGCGCGAGTCCCAGATTGTGCGCGTTGACCCTTCGTAAACCAAACGAGAGCAGCTTTTTCACGCCTCTACGGACACGCTGATGATGTTGCCTCCACGAGTCGCGGCGCGCTTCAAGCTGACGGTCGGCCTCGCGGCTTTCGCGATCGCCGCGCCGGCTTTCACCGGATTCGACCGTTTGGGCGACGGCGAGGCCAGGCGTAAGGCCGAACGCTGGACGTCTTCGATCCCTTTCAGCCTTGGAGCATGGCGCGCGCGCGTCGGCTCCTTGCAGGACGCCGTGCGCGAATTCGTCGAACGCGCGCCGGCGGATGCTGAAGCGGCGCATCCCATCCAGAATGCGCTTTTCGGCGCCGACGAAGGCGCGCTGTCGCCGCTCGCCGCCTATGCGCCCGCCGAAGGCTGGCTCAAAGGCTCGGCCGCGCTCAGTCCTAACCCCGCCGCCGCGCTGCTCGGCGACGACGCAGAGGCTTTCACGCAAGCCGTCTCCGCCTATAAGGGCGGCGATTTCGCCGCTGGCGACGCCGCCGCGGCGCGGCTGCAGGCGCCGCTCGCCGACGCGGCCGCGCGCTGGGCGGGTCTGCGTCTCCATCCGCGCGAAGCCGGCTTCAAGCGCGTCGCCGCATTTCTCGCCGCCCATCCCGATTGGCCCGCCGCGGATTGGCTGCGCCGCCGCGCGGAAGATTCGCTCGTCGCCGAACGCCACGCCGACAAGACCGTGCGGGCTTGGTTCACTCAAACGCGGCCGCTCACGGGTTACGGCAAATATGCGCTCGCCCGCGCGCTGGCGCGCGAAGGCGATTTCGACGCGGCGGCGGCGCTTGCGCGTCAGGCCTGGCGCGAAGAGGACCTTGGAACGGGTTTCGACTCGACCTTCAATAAGGAGCTTGGCGAGCTTCTCACCGCCGCCGACCACAAGTTTCGCGCCGATCGCCTGCTCTATGCCGGCAAGAATGTGCTGGCGCTGCGCGCCGCCGAACTCGCCGGCAAGGACGTGACGCTGCTCGCACGGGCGCGCATCCTGGGCGGCGAGAAACTGCTTTCGACCGTGCCGCCGTCGTTGCAGAACGATCCCGGCCTGCTTTACGGGCGCATTCACAAGCTGCGCAACGCCAATAAATTCGCCGAGGCCGGCGCGCTGCTGCGCAAGGCGCCGCGCGAGCCGGAACAAGTCGTCGACGGCGACCTCTGGTGGGAAGAGCGGCGCATCGTGGCGCGCAAGCTTCTCGACCAGGGCGATCCCCAGACCGCTTATATTCTCTGCGCGCAGCACGCCGCAGCCAAGACCAGCAACAAGGTCGACGCCGAATTCAACGCCGGCTGGATCGCGCTGCGCTTCCTCTCCGATCCCGCCAAGGCGGAGCGCCATTTCGCGCTGCTCGCCAAGGCCGCCGAGACGCCGCTGCAAAAGTCGCGCGCGCTTTATTGGCTCGGACGCGCCGCCGAAGCGCCCCGCACGAGCGATGACGATATGAAAGCGCGCAACTTCTA
>CAZCJY010000102.1:0-2960 GCA_964498975.1 uncultured Methylocystis sp. | reverse complement strand
ACTTCTATTTGCAGGCGGCGGCGCATTCGACGACATTTTACGGACAGCTCGCGAACGCCCGGCTCGGCGCCGAGGATCGCCCGCTGCGCCCCGCGCCGACGCCCGCATGGGGCGACAAGCGCGATGAGGGCGTGCGCGTCGCGGAGCTCCTGTTCGCCGCCGGCGAAAAGGAGATCGCCGCGCCGCTCGCGCTCGACGGCGCAAAATATATACAAGACCATGCGCAGGTCGCGGCGCTCGGCGAAGTCGTCGCGCGCCAGGGCGACGCCAAACTCTCGCTCGTCTACGGCAAGACCGCTTCCTATCGCGGGATCGCGCTCGACGACATCGCCTTCCCCGCCTATGGCGTGCCGCAGTTCGACGCGCTGCCGGGGTCGGCTTCGCGCTCCATCGTCTTCGCGGTCGCCCGCCAGGAAAGCGCCTTCGATCCCAAGGCCGTCTCTTCCGCAGGCGCCATGGGCCTGATGCAGATGATCGCCTCGACGGCGCGCCACACCGCCTATATGCGCGGCGTGAACTTCGATATCTCGCGCATGCTGAGCGACCCGCCCTTCAACGCCCAGCTTGGCGCGGCGCATCTTGGCATTCTGCTTGGCGAATATCGGGGCGCCTATCTCCTCACCTTCGCCGCCTATAACGCCGGCGGCGGGCGCGTGAAGCAGTGGATCGACGCCTATGGCGATCCGCGCAAGCCCAATGTCGATCCGATCGATTGGGTCGAGCGCATCCCGATCACGGAGACGCGCAATTATGTGCAGCGGGTGATGGAGAATTTCGTGGTCTATCGCGCGAAATTCGCCGACACGCAGACGCGCGCGCCGCAGGTGGAGCTGGCGCGCGCGGGCGACAGCCTGTGATTTGAAGCCCGCCGCGAGCGGCGCCTCAACAGGGATAGCTGCGGTGATAGCCGAACAGCGCGCCAAGCGGCGCGACGTGGCGCAATTCTGTCAGGCCGCCCAGAAAATAATGGTTGCCGCCCGAATAGGGATAGCCGAAGTCGCACCCTGACGTTTCGGTCAGCGTCGACGACATGAAGACGAGCTCCACGGTCGCGACGTAAAAGCGCTGGCCGCCGATTGCAATGCGCGTCCAGCGCGGCTCGTCTCGTAATATCTTGATCCATTCGCCCGCCGGGGCCTGGCCAATGGCGGCGTAATGCGCCTCGGGGCCGGTGCGCAAGACGACAGGGTGCGCCAGCATAAGCTTTTGCGCCCAAGCGCTTTGGCCGCTGGCGAGCGCCGCCAACAGAACGAAAGCTATATGCCACCGTCGCATCCCGTCTCCCTGAAAAGCGCTTCTGTGCGCTTGCGCAATCCCCAGGCGCCGAAGACAGCCTAAAAGATGTTGGCGTCGGCGCCAAACTTGGCAAACCGGACCGGCGCGGCAAAGGCTGAAACGGCATGTCACGGTCGCGGCGTAAGACGGCGAAGAGCGAAGCGAAAGCGCAAGGCGCGCCCCTTCGCTCTCGACTCCTGCTTGGCGCGCAGCCTATGCTCAAAAGTGGCGAACCAAACCATATTTTCGGGCGCCGCCACGCGCCTTACGGTGTCTTCATGCGGCGGATCTTCATCTCCTTTATCGCCGCGCTCGCGGCTTATCTCTCAGAGCCCATCTGGCGAGTCGCGCAAAGCGCGACGGCAGAGACAAAAGCGAAGCAAAGCTCGATCAGCTTTGCGCCGAACGAACTGCCCGCCGACCGCGATGGCGCAAGCCTTTTCACCATTCCGGCGCCGGGCCGCTATTCAATCCGCGTGAAAAGCCCGTCAGGCGCACGGATCGAACTCGTCGACATGATCGCCGGCCCGCTCGACACGAGCGGCGCGCCCGGCCTGCGCGACGGACGCATTGACGCGCTGCTCGACAAGGGAGTCTATAAGCTGCGCGTCTTCGCGGCGAAGGGCGCGAGCGGCAAGGCGGCGCTCTCCGCGCAAGCTTTCGCTGAAGCCGACGCGACGAAGCCGACGCTCGGGCCGGGCCGCGTTCAGAGCGGCGAACTCGGCGACCTGCAGCAGCGCAGCTACGCCTTCGAGGTCGGCGCCGAGGGCCGCGTCGGTCTAGAAGCGATCGGCCGGGCGCTGAGCGATCTGCGCGTTTGGCGCAATGACGGCGAACTCGTCGATCTTTCCTTCGAGCAGGAGACAGTCGAAACCAAGCCCGGCCGCGCCATGACGCGGTTGCGCCTCGAAGGCGCGCTTGAGCCGGGACGTTACGTCGTCACCGCCTATGGCGGCGAGAAGCTTGTCTGGACGCAGGGCGGAACAGCGCAGCCTTTCATGCTGCGGCTCGAAGAACAGACGACGCTTGCTGCGGGCGTCGCTGAAGGCGTCATCGGCCCCTTCGGCGCGGCGCGCTTTGACGCGCCGGCAAGCTATGACGCCTTCCGTCTCGACCTCGCTCAGCAGACACCGGCGCGGCTCGAGGCGCGGCGCAATGGCGCAAGAGAGATCGCGACGATCTCCAAGAACAGCCGCGCGCCATCCGCGACCGCGCGACTTGCGTCGGACGGCAAAACTAACGCGCGACTCGAAATCTCCGGTTACGAAGGACAGGCCTTCACGCTGCGCGCCTTGCGTCAGTCTGACCGCGAAACATTCGAAGCGTCGGGCCCGCATCTCGTCAGCGTCGACGTCGCCGGCGAAGGCGGCGACGAGGCGCCGGCGACAGCGCTCTTCGCGCGCATCGAAAAGGACGGCAAGACGCGCGTCATCGCCTCGGATGCGCCGCGCGTCGGCGCAGGAAAGGCATGGCGCGGCAAGTTCAATCTGTTCGGCGCGACGTCGATTCTCTTCGAGGCGACGCGCGACGGCCCCGTCGCGATCGATGCGAAGGGCGTGAAGGTCAACGCTGTGATCGAGCCGGCGCTTGGCGCGCTCGCCCCGCGCGCTGACGGCAAAAACTCGGCGCGCTATGATCTCCAGGCTGGCTATTATTTTCTCAAGCTGGAGCCAAAGGGCGACGCC
>CAZCJY010000101.1:5164-9143 GCA_964498975.1 uncultured Methylocystis sp. | reverse complement strand
AACCGCGCGAGCTCGTTCTCGTCGTCAGGTTCGACGATGCGCAGCGCGTCGCCTGCGATCTGTTTGAGCCGATCGGCGTCGATCGGCTCGTCATCGGCAATGATCAGGCGCGACAGTTTTTCGGGCCGGTCGAGCAAGCGTTGCGCGACGCCGATGTCGACGATGATCGCGCCCGGCGGCGCTTCGGCGAGCGAAGCGAGCGGCGGCAATTGCTGGCCCCGCTCCGTCACGGGCCGCGCGCCTTGCATGAATCCCAGACGGCGTAATGTTTCCGGCGCGATAAAGGCGCGGCTGGGGCCTGCGAAGAAATCCGCGATGTTCTCTCGCTCGCGCATACGGGCCAGCGGCGCGCGGCGCGGCAGGGTGAGCGGCTCGACGCCGATGACGCGCAGATTCTTGTCGCCGATCCGGATCGCGCCCTCCAACGCCGGGGAGACATTCACGCCAGCGCGGCGGAGCTTCACGAACAGCTCTTGCGCAAAGAGTCCGCCATTTGTGGCGACGAGCATCCTTGCGCCGTCGCCGGAGATCGCGGCGGCCGCGCTGTCGTAGCTTTTGCGCGCTTGCGCGTTCAACGCCTGCACGCCGCTCCACAGCGCCGTGGCGATCGCGAGGCCGACGAGGAGCGTCGCGAGATTGGCGGGGTGGCGGCGCCAGTGGCTTGCAAGCGCCGCGAGCGTCCACAGAATCTGCCGCCTCGCTTCCTTCATGACGTCGCCAGTAGCCCCGCTTCGAGCCGCGCGCGCTTCTGGAGACGCGCCGCAAGACGCTCGCTATGCGTCGCCATGAGAAAGGCGCAGCCCGTCCCGGCGACGAGATCGAGCGCAAGCGCCAACACGGCGTCGCCGGCGGCTTCGTCGAGATTGCCGGTCGGCTCGTCGGCGAGCAGCAGCTTGGGACGCACGGCGAAGGCGCGGCCGATGGCGACGCGCTGCAGCTGGCCGCCGGAAAGCTGCTCGGGATAGCGCGCGACGAGCGCCGCAAGGCCGAGCCGGTCGGTGAGCTCCTCTTGCCAGTCCGCGTCGTAACGGCCGGCGAGCCGCGCCTGAAAGGCGAGATTCTCAGCGACGGAGAGGCTCGCAATGAGATTGAACTGCTGAAAGACGACGCCGATCTTCTCGCGGCGCAAGGCTGCGCGCGCGTTTTCCGAAAGACGCGTTAAAGAAACGCCGTCCAGCATGATCTCGCCGCTGTCGGCGTCGTCGAGCGCGCCGATGAGATGCAGCAACGTGCTCTTGCCGCTGCCCGATTCTCCCGTCAGCGCGAGGCTCGTCCCGGCGTCGAGCGCAAGATCGACGCCGCGCAGCACGGGCAGCGGGCCTTGCGGCGTGGCGTAGGATTTCCTAAGGCCCTCGACCCGCAGCAATGGCGGATGCGCCTGCGCGAGGGCGACATTTCCCGCATGGGCGAGAGCAGACAAGATAGGCGCCTTGGTTAGCAGCCGGGATGAGCGCCGGCACGCTAACATATATAGGCTCGGGACGCCGGACGGCGCGAATGCGCCGCCCGGCCCTTTGAAGCTAGAAGGCGACGCGCAAGCCGCCGTAAATGGTGCGGCCGGCGCCGGGATAGAAGACGCGTGGATCGAGGCCGCGCGCGTCGACGATCGTCGACACGTCGCTGATGAAGTGACGGTTGCTCAAGTTCCGCGCTTCGACATAGACGGATATGCCGTAGGGCAGCGTCATTCCCGCCTGCGCGCCGAAAAGCACATAGCCCGGCGCCTGGAGCGTATGGGCGTAGTCGACATAGGCGCCTTGCGGCACCCAGTCGATCTGCGGGGCGACGTAAAGCCCGTCTGGCCGCGAATAGGCGAGCGTCGTGCGCAGCACATGGCGCGGAATGCCGGCCAGCGGATTGTCTCCAAAATCGCGATCGCCGACGAAGCGGAAGTCGTTCCAGGTCCACACCTGCGACAGCTTCAGCACGTCGCCAGCGTCGGGACCGAAGATGTCGCGCAACAGCTCGGCGCTTGCGGCGAACTCCACGCCCTGATGCATTGTGCGTTTGGCGTTGAAGGTCGTCGCCGGCACGCCGGCGCCGGGATTGGTGTTGAATTTCAGGAGTTCGTCTTGCAGTTCGGAGTGATAGAAGGTCACGTCCCACGTATAGCGGTCCCAACGGCCGCGCGCGCCGAGTTCGCCGGTCCAGGCCTTTTGCGCCGCGAGCGGCGTGAAGGTCAGGCCGTTGTTTGGCGGCGGAAAGACACCCTGCGTGAGGTCGATAAAGTCTGGCACGTCGCGGCTGCCGGTCATATCGGCGAAGAACTGCATGTTGGGCGCCGGCTCGAACATCAGCCCGACCTTCGGGACAAGGCCACGATAGATTTTCTCCGAGACGCCAGGGATCGGCTCGAAGGGAATGCCGCCGAGCACCGAATAGCGCCGCGTGTCGGCGAAGATTTTGGCGCCGAACATCAAGGTGAGTTGGGGCACGATCTGGAAGCGATTTTCAAAATAGGCTTCGAGATTGAGCGCGGTCATCCGGTTGTTGCGGAGGCGGGGATCCAATCCCGGATTGATGAACAGGCCGCAGAAGCCAAAGCATGAGTTCGCTGCGCCGAATCGGGCGAGGCCATTGAACGAATACGGCGGGAAGGAGAATGGCGCATTGGCGAAATTCGCAGGGATCGCGCCATAGGGATTTAGCCTCATGCCATTGTAATTGGAGAACCAATCGTCGCTCGACGATCCGCCCCAGACGCGGCCGCCGAGGATCAGTTCGTTCGGATGGTCGGCGATTGTGAAATTCGACGTGAGGCGCGGCGTGAAGCCCCAGGTGTCGCCTTCCTGTTCGATGACGACGAAAATCGGGTGGTAGAGATAGTTGTGAATATACCAGCTGGAGACGTCGATGCGGCCGATTTGGGTCTCGAGCGTCGTCTTGTTCGAGATACGCCAGTTCTTGACGTTTCGCGCTTGATTGGCCCCAAATCCGTCAGGCCCGAACCCGGCCGGGAAAGGCGGGAGCGATTGACGCGGATCGGTTTGCGCATCGAAAAGCGTCAATTGTCCGGGCAGCAATTGCCATGTGTCATAGACGCCGAAATAGAAACGCGTTTCGATGTCTTTTGAAAAGCGGTAGCCGATATTGGCGTTGAGCTGCGTATAGTCCGTCGTCGAATGCTTTCTGAAGCTGTCGGAATGCGTAAAGGTTCCGTTGATCAGAAAATCGAAGTCGCCAACGACGCGCGACATTTGCGCCTGCCCGCGCACGGTGCCGTAACTGCCGCCCTCGATGGACAGCATATTGGGCGCGAGCGCGGTATAGGCGGTCGGCGAGATGAAATTGATCGCGCCGCCGAGTGTCGACGATCCATAAGCGAGCGCGTTGCCGCCTTTCATCACTTCGATCGCCCGGAAATATTTCGGATCGATCTGATACATGTCGCCGCCGCCGTCGGCATAATTCATTGGGATGCCGTCCTGCAGCAGCTCCAGGCCGCGCAAATGGTAATCGCGCGTCAGATTCGAGCCGCGGATGGAGAGGCGCAACTCCTGACCATAGCGGCTCTCCGCGTACACGCCCGGAACGTCCTTGAGCGCGTCGCGCAGATCATGGACATAACGCGTCTGAATTTCGGGTGTGTTGGCGTCGACGAAGGCGACCGACCCGACCGTGCGCTCGAGCGCGCGGCGCTGCTCGGCGACGGACGGCACAGTCAAAGACCCGCCTCCGCCCGCTTGCATGGAGGCCGGCGCAGGCGCAGGCGCTGGCGTCGGGGCGAGGGCGCGCCCGCCGCCGCGTCCGGCGGCGCGCGGCTTGGCGGCGCCGATGTCGATGGTCGGCAGGTTTTGTTGCGCAATCGCCGGAGGCGCGGCGAGGATAAGAGCGAGGGCGACGGCCGAAGAGCCGCGCAGCAAGGTCGTGCGGAACATGGGGATTCTCCTGGCGCGACGCGTGGTCGCGCGATCGTGAAGCGAAACTTACGAGGTCAGGAGAAACAGGGCGGCGCGCGCGGCGCGGCGCTCGAGCGGCC
>CAZCJY010000101.1:2332-5154 GCA_964498975.1 uncultured Methylocystis sp. | reverse complement strand
CTGGCGCCGGCGACGCGGGGGCGGCGCTGCTTATCGCGGGTCGCGGCGGCGCATAGGCGATGGTCGTTGGCGCGGCGCCGAGGCAAGGTGGGATTGCTTCCTCTTTGCTTTGGTAGCACAGCGGGCAACATTGTGCGCCGTCGCATGATGGCTTCAGGGGCGCGTGATCAGAGGGCGTGGGACAATGGACGCTCGCCGCGTCTCGCGAATGAGTCGCGGCATGAGTTGCGCCGCCGGGCGAAATCGCGGCCAAGGTGAAGAGAATCGCGGCGCAAAGCGTCCATGGCCGCCATTGCGATCCGAAACGCCGCGTTTTTGTGAAGGCCGCCATCTTAGCAAGAGTTCCCGACGATGCGCCGCGCCGGCGAGGGCGTCAGGCGAGGATCGACGAAATCGCCGAATGTCGTTAATTGGTATAATACCAAAACCGGGCGGGTAACGGAGTCGGGCTCCAAAAGGGGCGTAGGGCGACGGTATTTTTCGTACTGTTGCTGGAGCGCAACAGTTGTCTGAATTTCAGGGAATCGGCTGATGATGCGGATCAAGCGGTGAATGGCTCCCATCCGCCTCGACGGCCGCCATGCCGTCGAATCGCGAGAAGCGTTCCAGAATGTCGGGCGACAACCGCTTCTCCTCCGTCTCGAGGCGTTTCGAAAGCGCCTGCGCGCTCGGCCTGGACACGCCGAGTTTTTCGAGCGTGGAGCTGTCTTTCAACGCGTCGCCCGCGCAGAGCGCGATGCTCCAGGCTTGATCCTTGCGCTTCAGAAAGGCGCGGCCGCCGAGTTCGGCCTGTCGCCAGTCGGCGACGGCGGCGTCGCCTTCGACGACGATGGCGTCGACGAAGAGCCGTGCTTCCGGCTTGTCGAAAGTTTGGAATAGAAGGCGGCGCGCCGCCTCGGCGCCGTCGTCTGCGCGCGCGCCGACGCAAGCGGTCACAACGGCGATAACAGAAATAAGGCTTCTCATCTGAATGCTCCCGCGACGCCGCCGCGATGCAGGGCGACGCGGCGGTATTGGTATAATACCAACACTGCGGTCGCAAGTGCGCGCCTTCCGGGCGGCGCCGTTTTCGCGCCTCAGTTTTTTTGCTACCACCAGTAAGCGGCGCAGATGAAATGGGCTGGGATGGCGACGGGGGACATTGGCGCGCGTCAGCGCATTCTGGACGCGGCGCTCAAAATTCTTAAGAGCGACGGCGTTTCCGCGCTGACTCAGACCCGCGTGGCCTCGGCGGCGGGACTTCGGCAATCGCATCTGACATATTATTTTCCGCGCAAGACGGATTTGCTCGCCGCGACGTTGGAAGCGTCGCACGCGCAGCCGGCAAGACCGCGTCGCATCGCGTCGCATGCCGACCCAGATCCGATCGAGGCGGTTCAAGCGCTCATGTTCGATCGAAACAGGATGCGCTTCTTCTTAAGCGTTATCGCGCAGGCGAGCGATAAGGCCGAGATTCGCGTCACGCTCGCCGCTCATGCGCGCGGCGTGGCCGAACTATTGGCGCCGGTCTTCGGCCGCACCGCCGACGATCCCGACATCGTCGCCTTCGTCGACATGTTGCGCGGCATGGGGCTTCGCCTGCTGCTGGAAGCCGATAACAAACGCCGGGCGCCCGTCGACCTGGAGGCGCTGGCTGGGCGCTTTGGCCTCAAGCGCGCGCCCAAAGCGCGACTTTAAGCCGCGACGCGAAACCGCTAGAACGATCGCAATGCAACGAATCTTCAAAGACACGGTCAATGACCGGGGGCGGCCCTACGCCATTGCGGCGGCGTTCTTTCTCGTCTGCTGGCTCGCGCTCGCCTTCCCCTGGCTGTCGGGCCGCGTCACCATCCCGTGGGACGCCAAGGCGCATTTCTTTCCGCAATTCGCCTTTCTTGCCCATGCGTTGCACAGCGGTCAATCGCCTTTCTGGACGCCGCATGTTTTCGCCGGCATGCCGCAGATCGCCGATCCGCAGTCGCTGATCTTCTCACCCTTCTTCCTCCTCGCGGCGGCGCTCGTTCCCGAGCCGACCTTCGCGCTGGAGGATGCGATCGTCTTTGCGATGCTGGCGATGGGCGGTCTCGGGCTGGTCGGCTATTTTCGCGATCGCGGCTGGAGCGCCGCGGGCGCGCTCATCGCCGCGCTTGCTTTCGCTTTCGGCGGTTCGGCGGCGTGGCGCATCCAGCACACCGGCCAGATCATGAGCATCGCCTGGCTGCCCGTCACTTTGTGGCTGCTCGCGCGCGCCCTGGATCGACGCTCGGCATTCTACGGCGCGGCTGCCGGCGCGGTTGCGGCCTTGCTGGCGATCGGGCGCGATCAGGTCGCTTTTCTCAGCGTGCTGCTGCTTGCCGCCTATGCGCTTTATCGCGTCGCGACGGATGACGCGCCGAAGCTGAGCGCGCTTGCGCCGCTTGCCGCCGGCGCGCTCGTCGGCTCGGCGATCATCGCCGCTCCTCTCGCCTTCACGCTGGAGCTCTCCGCAAATTCCAATCGCCCCGAGATCGATCTCGATGGCGCATTCAAGGGTTCGCTGCCGCCCGGTTCATTCTACACGCTGATCTCGGCCAACATATTCGGCACGAGTGGGCCTTTGAAGGATTTCTGGGGGCCGCCGACTTCCATCTTCGGCACAAGCGACATTTTCCTCGCCCGCAACATGACGAATATTTATCTGGGCGAGTTGACGCTCGTCGCGCTGATTGCTGCGATGGGCAGGCGTTTCTTTTCAAATAAGGAGATTCGCTTTTTCGCCGCCGCGGCGCTTTTCTTCGCGCTTTACGCGCTTGGCCGCTACACGCCGGCTTTCGAGCTTTTCTTTCATATACCCGGCGCCAAAG
>CAZCJY010000101.1:0-2322 GCA_964498975.1 uncultured Methylocystis sp. | reverse complement strand
CCGCCGACGCGACCTTTCCGCTCGGCGTAACGCTGGCGATTCTGGCGGGTTATGGCTTCAATCTCGTCGAGCGCGGCGAGGCGGCGCCGCGCGCGTCCTGGCTCATCGGCGCCGTCGCGGCGCTCTTTGGGCTCGCGATTCTCGTTGCGGCCTTGAAGGATCATCTCGCGCAGGCGGCGTGTCCGCTCGCGACAAGCGCCCTCTTCGCGGCGCTCGCCATCGCGCTTGTCCTTGCGACTCGTGATGGAAAATTGCGCGGCCCCTTATTGCTCGGCGCCGTCGCGACGCTGATGAGCGTCGATCTCGCCGTCGGCAACGGCCCCAATGAGTCGACGGCTTTGCCGCCGGAGCAATTCGACGCGCTGCGGGTCGACGCCAATGATCCGGTGATCGCCTATTTGCGCGAGAGGCTGAAACAGACGGCGGCGCCGGATCGGCGCGATCGCGTGGAGCTTGCGGCGATCGATTTTCATTGGCCCAATGCGAGCCTCGTGCATGGGTTCGATCACGACCTCGGCTACAATCCCATCCGGCTGCGGCTCTTCGAGGATGCGACGGGCGCCGGCGACCATCTTGCGCTGCCCGAACAGCGCGAATTCTCCAAGCTTTATCCCGCCTATCGCTCGATGATATCCGACATGCTTGGCCTGCGATTCATTGCGACGGGCGTTCCGATCGAAGAAATCGACGAGAACTACAAGCCCGGCGATTTGGTCGAGCAGACCCGCATCGGCAAGGTTCATATTTACGAGAACCCCCGCGCCATGCCGCGCGCAATTCTTGCGACCTGCGCGATGCATGTCGATTTCGCGGCGATGATGAAGAGCGGCGAATGGCCGGAGGCCGATTATCGCGAGACCGTGCTCTTGGAAGCGCCGCCGATCTGTCATACGCGCAAGGACGCGCCGCCGGCGCAGGCGCGCATCGTTTCTTACGCAAATACGGAGGTCGTCGTTGACGTCAGCGCACCTCCGGGCGGCGGCTGGCTCGTCTTGAACGACGTTTGGCATCCATGGTGGTTCGCGACGCTCAACGGCGTCGAGGCGCCGGTCCTGCGGGCCAATGTGATGTTTCGCGCCGTCGCGGTTCCGGAAGGGCGCCACGAGGTGCGGTTTACGTTTCGACCCATGCGCGGGCTCTTGAGAGAATATCGACAAAGATAGGCAAGTTTTCTTGACCACTGGGCGTCATGCCCGCGCTTGTCGCGGGCATCGACGTTATGACTCGGTTAGAATAGCGTGTGAATAGCTTCACGACTGGCGTCGGGCGGCGCTTTGGCGTGGATGGCCGGGACAAGCCCGGCCATGACGGTCCTTGCCGCCGATCATTGCGCCCACCCGGCAATCTCGCGCGTCGCCAGGGTCTCGATCAGCGCTATGCCTTCGTCGCTGTCGTTGAGGCAGGGCAGGCGCGCGAATTTCTCGCCGCCTTTCTCAAGAAAGAGATCGCGAATTTCGACGCCAAGCTCCTCAATCGTCTCCAGGCAATCGGACGAGAAGCCCGGCGCGACGACGGCGACGCGCTTGGCGCCCGCGCCCGCAAGCTCCGTCACGACATCCGACGTATAGGGCGCGAGCCATTGCGCGCGGCCAAAGCGCGACTGAAAAGCGAGACGCACCTTTTGCGCATCCATCCCCAGCGCTTCGCAAAGGAGCCGCCATGTCGTCTCGCAATGTTCGCGATAGGGATCGCCGCGATCGATCTGCGCCTGCGGAAGCCCATGGAAAGAAGCGACGATGACTTCCGGCTCGAAATCGAGCGCCGCGAGTTCGCGCTTCACGCTCGTCGCGAGCGCATCGATATAGGCGGGGTCGTCATAATAGGGCGCGCCGATGCGCAGCGCGGGCTGCTTGCGCATTTTGCGCAACGCGTCGAAGGTGGCGTCGGCGGCGGACGCCGTCGTCGAGGCGGCGTATTGCGGATAAAGTGGCAGCAGCGCGATGCGTTCGCAGCCCTGCTTCATCAGCGCCCCGATCCGCGCCGCGATCGAGGGCGCGCCGTAGCGCAGCGCGTAATCGACGATAAGGCGCGGCGAACCGATCCGCGCGCGCAGCTTCTCGGCCTGCAGGCGCGTGAAAGTCTTGAGCGGCCCTTCGCCTGTATCGTGGTTCCAGATGGCGGCGTAAAGTTTCGCCGAGCGCGCCGGGCGCGTGTTGAGAACGACGCCGTGAAGGATCGGCAGCCACAGCCCGCGCGGCAGATCGACGACGCGCGGGTCCGAGAGAAACTGCGCGAGATAGCGCTTCACGGCGGGAATGTCGGGCGCGTCCGGCGTGCCGAGATTGACGATGATCAGGCCAACGGGCGAATCGCGCGACGTCA
>CAZCJY010000100.1:0-9173 GCA_964498975.1 uncultured Methylocystis sp. | reverse complement strand
ACGGCTTGACTGGTCCGGGCCCGGACTGCGTGGCGCTCGGCGCGGGACGATAGATACGTGCGGTCATGGCTTCCTCAAGATTTCGCGGCTCGCCGAGCCAAAGCCGAAGTGCGAAGGCTGGTCGGGGCAGCAGGATTCGAACCTGCGACCTGAAGTACCCAAAACTTCCGCGCTACCAGGCTGCGCTATACCCCGCCGGACGTAAAAAAGCGCCGAACCGGCCCTGCCCCTGCCGGCTTTTCGCTAGCACGCGAAAGCGCGCCTCACAAGCGAAGGCGATTAGGGCCGAAACATGCGATGCCGGACCATGTCGCCGGGGGCGAGCGAAATGCGCCGCGCCGCGCCGGCGTTAAGTTCGATCACCGCATAGGCGGGTTGGCCTGAAGAGACGATCCGCTCCGAAAGCGGCTCCGTATCCGCGACGATGGACACCACCCTGCCATCGCGCGCGATGAAGACCATGTCGAGCGGGATATACGTGTTCTTCATCCACATCGACACCGGCCCCTCGGACTTGAAATCGAAGAGCATGCCCTGGTCCTGCGGCATTGACTTGCGATGCATCAGGCCATGCGCGCGCGCTTTCGGGGTGTCGGCGATTTCGACTTTGAAGTCATGCTGGCCGGTGGCGGTGACGATCCGCACGTTTTCCAACGCCGGCTCGGCGCGCGCCAAAGTCATCGTGACGAGCGACGACAGCGCGGCGAGAAACGACCAGATCAGAAAGGATCGGGAAGCGCGCGCGGCTCTCATCTGGAAACGCTCCAGCGAGGCGCAAGAGCGAAGCGCTGCATCTTCGAGCCGGAAGAGAGTTTCAGTGCGATGGGAGGCTCTTGGCGTCGAGCGGCCGCACCTCCGCCGCCATGAGGCCTTTCGGGCCGCCGCCGTAACGCACCAACACGCTATCGCCGGGCTTAAGTTCGGTCATGCCGTAACGCCGCACCGTCTCCATATGCAGGAAAATATCCTCGGTGCCTTCGCCGCGCGTCAGAAAACCGAATCCCTTCACGCGATTGAACCATTTGACGATGGCGATCTCATAGCCGCTCGTCGGCGTCACCTGCACATGGGTGCGGCCGGCCGTCGACTGCGACGGATGCACGGCGGTCGATTCATCCATGGCGACGACGCGGAAGACTTGCATCCCTTTCGCGCGTTTTTGCGCCTCGCATACGACGCGCGCGCCTTCAAAAGCGGTTTGCAGGCCGCTACGGCGCAAGATGGTGACATGAAGAAGTATGTCGGGGGAGCCGTCGTCAGGCACGACGAAACCGTAGCCTTTCGCGACATCGAACCATTTTATGCGTCCAGCGATTTCGACTAGCTCAAGACCGGATTCTTCGGACTCTGCTGCGCTCGCGGCGCCTAAATCATCTTGAAAAGTCACTTTAGCTCCCACTGACCAACTCCCCTGCTGATCCAGAGCGTTTCGACTCGCGCACGCAGGGCGATTCTCGCCGGACGCGAATCGCCGCGTCGCTCATGAATCACTTCATGGCAGGATAGCATTCGCCGCGCGTCATCCAACCGCAATTTTATCTATGCTTGGAATGCCTGTGGATACGCGCAGCGCTGCGCGAATGCGCCGACCCTCAGCCGTTGACGCTGAAACGATAAGCATTCGCGGTTTGGCGCGCGCAGCATTGCTGTAATAAAATACATGTTGGCGTGCTGAAATGCCGCCGGCGGCGCATCAGAATGTCGCCGACATGTGGCGCCTGCGCAACATTCCGGGCGATTTGACAAATCCGCGTGGCGCGCGCAATCGACATCGAGCGCGACTTTGTCGCGAGAAGTGGAGCGGCGTTTCTTCCTGCCGCCGCCTGATTGGTTGGAGCCTTCGCAATGACCAATTCGCCGACTGCGCCCTTGAACGCGCCCAAGAGCTTTCCAGACGAGGACGGCGCCGCCGCGCGCGTCGATTCTCGCTACGATCTCGCCGCGCTGGTCGCGTCGCGCGAAAGCGAACGCTTCACGCTGCATTCAAAGCATCTCAACGAGATGTGGGTGCGCGTTCTCAAGACCATCGGCTACGACGTCAGCTTTACGCGCGGCACGGGGCCTTATCTTTGGGACCGCAAAGGCGATCGCTATCTCGATCTCTTGAGCGGCTGGGGCGTCTTCGCGCTCGGGCGCAATCATCCCGCTGTGCGCGATGCGCTGGTCAGCGTGCTCGACGGCGAGTTCGCCAATCTCGTGCAATTCGACGTTTCAGTCCTTGCCGGGATTCTGGCCGAGAAACTGCTCGGCCATGCGCCATGGCTCGACAAAGTCTTCTTCGCAAACTCCGGCGCCGAGTCGATCGAGGCGGCGATCAAATTCGCGCGCGCTGCGACGGGACGCGCCGGCATTCTGCATTGCGCGCATTCCTTTCACGGGCTGACCTATGGCTCGCTGTCGATGAATGGCGACGAGATTTTCAAGAAAGGCTTCGGACCCCTGTTGCCGAACGCGCGAGAGGTCCCCTTCGACGATCTTGCGGCGCTGGAGCGCGCGCTCGCCGGGCGAGACGTCGCCGCCTTCTTCGTCGAGCCGATCCAAGGCAAGGGCGTCAACATTCCGCAAGACGATTATCTCGCCGGCGCGCAGGCGCTCTGCCGCAAATATGGGACGCTTTTCGTCGCCGACGAAATCCAGACCGGATTCGGTCGTACGGGACGCTTCTTCGCCATTGACCATTTCGACGGGATCGAGCCTGACATGGTCGTCGTCGCCAAGGCGCTTTCGGGCGGGCATGTGCCGGTCGGCGCCGTGCTGACGCGCAAATGGGTCTTCGACAAGGTGTTCGATCGGATGGATCGCGCCGTCGTGCACGGTTCGACCTTCAGCAAGAACGATCTCGCCATGGCGGCAGGGATCGCGACGCTGGACGTCATGAAAAACGAACGCGTCGTGGAGAACGCGGCGGCGAAGGGCGCGCGTCTGCTCGCTGCCTTCCGCAGGATGGCCGAGGGCTATGAACTCGTCGCCGACGTGCGCGGCAAGGGGCTTATGATCGGCGTCGAATTTGGCCCGCCGAAGTCGCTGAAACTGAAGGCTGCGTGGAATCTTTTGGAGACGGTTAATTCCGGATTGTTCTGTCAGCTTATCTCCATTCCGCTGTTTCGCGACCACAAGGTGCTGACGCAAGTCGCGGGGCATGGCAATCATACGATCAAGTTATTGCCGCCATTGACAATTTCAGATGCCGACTGCGATTGGATCGAGCGTTCTTTCGACGCCGTTATCGCCGACGCCCATAAGGCGCCGTCGGCCGTCTGGTCGCTCGGAAAAACGCTCGCGGAGCACGCCATAAAGGCCCGCATGAGCGGCTGAGACCGCTGTCGGGCGGGGCCGAAGGCTTTGCCATATACGCAGGAACGCTAATTGCGCTGTATGATGCGCGCGTTGGTTGGCGTCCCGATATCGAACTCGTCGGGAGGCCGTCCGGCCCGCGCGATGTTCGATTCAACATGAAAGGGCGCGTCATGCGTTTCATTGCGGGATTCGGCGCGGCCGCCGCGGCGACGATGTTGCTCGCCGGCGGGGCCGCATCGGCTCAAGGCGTTCCCGCCATCGGCGTCAATGCATACCCAACCATGGGCGGCGCGCCGATCGCTGGTCCTGTCGGCGCGCGCGGCTTTTACGGCGGCGGCTTCTCCGGCTATCAGCCGGTGCTGGGTTTTCTCGGCGGATGGGGCGGCTTTGGTTACGCCGGCGGATATGGCGGCGGTTATGGCGATGGCTATATCGCTCCCGGCGGAAACGCCGCCGTCTACAACTATTACTATCATGACAAGCAGCGTCGCGAGGGCTTCTACGGCGGCGGCGGCGTCTTCTATGCCGATGACGGTTACAGCCGCATATTCGTCCATCAGCCGAGGCGGCGCGGCTATGATGATTCCGACGACCGCCCGGCGGGAACAGGCTATGCGCCGGTCGTCGGCGACTACCGGCCGATACAGCACATTATCTATCTTTCCCCGGCGCCCGAAGCGCCGCGGAACGGCGTGCGTAAGCCGGGGAAAAAATAGAGTTCATCCGGCGCGGGGCGCGCCAAAGCGTAAGGGGGTAAGCGTTATGCGTTCCATGTCAATCATTCGTGCGCTGGCTTTCGCGGGCGCCGCCTTCGGCGTTGTCGCGGCGAGCGGCGCGTCGGCGGGCGGCTACGGCTATCCGGGCTATCGCGCCGTCGACTATTACCAGGGCTATTTCAACGGCGGTTATTACGTCGGCTATGGCGGCGCCCCGCTTCAGGCCATGGCGGGCGGTTACAACGGCGGCGACTATCGGCCCGCCGCCTATAGCGCTGCGGACGTCTACTATTACCCGCGCGTGGCATATGGCGGATATGTGCGCGACTACGTGGTTCCGACGACGGTCTATCAGCCGGTCGTGCGCACGCAATATGTCCCGGTGACCAGCGTCCAGTATCAGCCAGTCACGCAGCTGCGCGTCGTGCGCAAGCGCTGCAATTGCATATGGGAATATTGACCGTGATTACGTGCGGCGGCCTCAGGGCCGCCCGTCACGCGCGGTTCTCCACCTCGCGCGAATAATCCTCTATCAAGGCGCGCGACACCGCTTCCGGCGTGAAGCGGTAGGGGCCGATTTCCGACACGGGCGTCACTTCGGCGCCCGTGCCGCAAATGAAGCATTCCGAAAAAGTCGCCATCTCATCGGGCATGATGCGCCGCTCGACGACCTCGATCCCGCGCCGCCTGGCGAGGTCGATCACCGTGCGCCGCGTGATGCCGTCGAGGAAACAGTCGGCGATGGGCGTGTGAAGCGCGCCGTCCTTGACGAAGAAGACATTGGCGCCGGTGCATTCGGCGACGCGGCCTTGCCAGTCGTACATCAGAGCGTCGGCGTAGCCGCGACGCTCCGCGCGATGCTTCGAGATCGTGCAGATCATATAGAGACCGGCGGCCTTGGCCATCGACGGCGCCGTCTGCGGGTCAGGCCGGCGATATTCCGCAATGTCGAGCTTGACGCCCTTCATCTTGGTCTCGACGTCGAACATGCTTGGCCAATCCCAGACCGCGATGGCGACATGGATCGTTGAATTCTGCGCCGCGACGGCCATCATTTCGCTGCCGCGCCAGGCGACCGGCCGAACATAGCAATTGACGAGGCCGTTGGCCTTGACCGTCGCGTCCTTGGCCGCGTCCAGCTCTTCGAGGCTGTAGGGAATTTCGAAATCGAGCACTCTTGCGGAATTCTTGAACCGCTCCGAATGCGCGCGCGACTTGAAGATTGCGCCGCCGTACGCGCGCTCGCCTTCGAAGACGCAAGAGGCATAATGCAAGCCATGCGACAGGACATGGAGCTTGGCGTCGCGCCAGGGGACGAGCGCGCCATTATACCAGATGAGTCCGTCGCGCTGATCGAAGGGCGGAAGCGACATGGCGAGCTCCGGGAAGACGCGATCGAGAAGGCCTTAAGGGCGCTGCGATGCGTGGCCAGCACTAGCCATCGGTCAGAAATATGTCAATATAGCTGACGTAAAAAGCCTGCGCCGCACGTCCAAGGAAACGGATTAGAGTGAGCGAACTTCTACAGCGAAAAGCGGCCGCGCCGACGCCGGTCGCCCCTTGGCGGCGGTCCCCCACAAAGCTGGAGCCGGACGGCGCAGGCGCGCTCGAACTGGTGGAGCTCTTCTTCTTCGCCTATCGCGATTTCGTCGGCGACGCCGACCGGCTCTTGGAAAACTACGGTTTCGGACGCGCCCACCACCGCGTGCTGCATTTCGTGCACCGGCGCCCCGGCCTCACGATCGCCGCGCTGCTGGAGATCCTGAAAATCACCAAGCAGAGCCTCAACCGCGTCTTGAAGCAATTGCTCGACGCCGGCTTCGTCGAGGCGCGCGCGGGCCTGACCGACCGCCGCCAGCGCTTGCTCTATCCGACGCCGCGGGGCGCAAAATTGGCGTGCGACCTCGCCGCGCTGCAATCGGCGCGCTTTCTGCGCGTCATGGACGAATTGCCGCCCGCCGCGCGCGGCGCCGCGTCGCAATTCCTCTTCGCCATGATCGACGCCGATGAGCGCGAGCGCGTCCGCGAGCATCTCGCGCGCGCCAGATTGCAAGGCGCCGCGCCATGATTGCGACGCCGTTACGGGGGACCGCGCCGGACGCGAAGGGCGCGCATATTCTCGTCGTCGACGACGACAGGCGCATCCGCACCCTGTTGTCGCGCTATCTGATGAATGAGGGCTATCTCGTCAGCGCCGCGGCCAATGCGCAGGAGGCGAGCGCCAGGATGCGCGATCTCGCCTTCGACTTGATCGTGCTAGACGTGATGATGCCGGGCGAGAGCGGGACCGCCTTCGCCGCCAGGCTGCGCAATGGCGCCGAGCCGCTGCGGTCCGCCCCCATCCTGATGCTCACGGCGCTGACCGAGACCGCCAATCGCGTCGAGGGGCTCGAGGCCGGCGTCGACGACTATCTCGCCAAGCCCTTCGATCCGCGCGAATTGTCGCTGCGCATCGCGAGCATTTTGCGGCGCGCCCGGCGCGTCGAACCAGCGGGGCCCAGGCGTTTCGGAGACTTCGTTTTCGATCCGGCGCGGGGCGAATTGCTGCGTGGGGGCGCGCCCGTGCGGCTCACGACGCGCGAGCGCGATCTTCTGCGCGCGCTGGTGGAACACGAAGGCGCCATTGTGCCGCGGCAGACTTTGGCGCAACGTGATCCAGATCGGATCGCCAGCGAGCGGAGCGTCGACGTCGAGATCGCCCGGCTGCGGCGCAAGATCGAGACCGACCCCAATGCGCCGCGCTATCTTCAAACCGTGCGCGGCCATGGCTATCGCCTGCTTGTCGAGCCGACGCGCGAGAGCCGTTTGAAATGATAGAGGCGTCACGATGACCGTCGTTCTACCGGAAGTTCTCGCCGGCCCGCGCAATCTCTGGCGGCGTTTCGCCAATTGGCTCCATGACCGCATGCCCAAGGGGCTTTACGCGCGCGCGTTGCTGATCGTGATCCTGCCCGTCGTCCTGCTTCAATCGGCTGTCGCCTATGTGTTCATGGAGCGGCATTGGGAGGTCGTGACCTATCGGCTTTCCGCCGGCATGGCGCGGCAGGTCGCAGCTCTCGTCGACATTTATAAGACCTTCCCCGACGATGCCGAACATTCCCAGCTGCGCCGCATCGCGGCCTTCGACCTCAACATGGAGGTCGCCGTGCTGCCCAAGCAGGAGCTGCCGGCGCCCGCTCCGAAGTCGTCGCTGTTCTCGTTGCTCGACAAGGCGCTCGACAAGGAGCTGTCGCGCCGCCTTCAGCAGCCTTACTGGATAAACACGGCCCTGCCCCGCAATCTGATGGAAATCCGCGTCGCGCTCGACGACGCGACGCTGCGGATGCTCGCGACGCGGACCCACGCCTACGCCTCCAATTCATACATTTTCTTCATGTGGATGGCGATCGCCTCAGTCATCATCCTCGCCATCGCCACGTCGTTCCTGCGCAATCAGATCCGGCCGATTTTGAGGCTTGCGCGCGCGGCGGAGGAGTTCGGCAAAGGGCGCGAAGTCGAGTTCAGTCCGCGTGGGGCGCGCGAAGTGCGCCGGGCCGGCGCGGCCTTCCTGGAGATGAAGCGCCGCGTCGAGCGCGCGATCGAGCAGCGCACGACCATGCTCAACGGCGTCTCGCATGATTTGCGCACGATCATCACGCGCCTAAAGCTTTCGCTCGCGCTTATGAGCGCCTCGAATGAGGCTGTCGAAATGCGCAAGGACGTGGACGAGATGGAGCGCATGCTGGAGGCGTATCTGGCTTTCGCGCGCGGCGACGGCGACGAGACGTCGACGCCCACCGACATCAGCGCCATCCTCGACGAATTGAAGGCGGATACGGAAAAGCGCGGGCTGACCGCCGCGATCAAGATCGAAGGCGATCCAAAAATCGTGGCGCGTCCGGCGGCGATCAAACGCCTGCTCGCCAATCTCGTCGGCAACGCCCAGCGCTACGGCAAGCGGATCGAACTTGCCGCGATCAACGACGGCGCGACGATGACCGTGCATATCGACGACGATGGACCGGGGATTCCGGTCGAGCGCCGGGAGGACGCTTTCCGTCCCTTCTATCGCCTCGACGAGTCGCGCAATCAGGACAATGGCAATTCCGGCCTCGGCCTCGCCATCGCCCGGGACATCGCGCGCGCCCATGGCGGCGACATCTCACTCGACCGCAGTCCGCTCGGCGGGCTGCGGGCTACGGTCAGTCTGCCGCTGTAGGGGCGCTTGGAGCATGTCCCGAAAAAGCGCGAAGCGGTTTTGCGATAAGGACATGCTCTAACCTTTTGAATTTGAGCGAGTCCTTTTCGATCGCGCGATTCCGCGCGATCGGGACGCGCTCTAGCCGTCGCTGCGGTAGAGCGTCCAGATGTAGCCGGAAAGACCCCACGCTCTAAGGGTTTTCACGCGCATGAAAACCCTGTCGCAGTTGACGCCATGCGCCTCGAGTTTTTCCGGCTTTTCGGCGGGATCGTCTGGCATCGCTGCCTCGATCAGCCACTCGGGAGCTTCCTCGCATAGGCCGGTGAACGGGATATGCCGCAACGGCAGACCAAGTCGTTGCGCGTGGTAATCCGCCATGACCTTCGTTTCGACTTTCGCGAAATCGACCGAGTAGCGCGCCGGACCATTCGCGGTCATCAGCCGCACAGACTCGACATAGCCGCCGCGCCCGTCGCGAAAGAAATTCGCGAGCCCATAGCTTTGTCCGGCGATGAACAGACCGAGGACGGCGACAGCGAATATTCGCCGCGCGCCGCCCGAAAGCAGAAGCGCGGCAATCGCCTCGCTCGCGAGGAGAATAAGTCCGACAGCAGTCGTCAGGTGAAAGCGCGGATAGAACTGGCTCGGAATTTGGAGGACCACATGCAGGAGCGGCAGGCCGAAAACCGCGACAATGGGAAACCACCGGCGCTGCGGCGGCAAGAGCGCGACGGCGCCGAGAGCGCAGGCCGCCGTCACTGCGACGATGGCGCGATCGCCGAGAAATGGCGGGACTCCAAATGTTGCGCGTATGGCGCCGCCGAGGCCCTGGAAGAACAGATCGAAGGTGAAGGGCTCCAACGACCCCATATGAAAACGAGGCGAGAACATGCCCGCGGCAAAGCAGGCGAGCCCGGGAATGCAGGCGGCGCCCGCGACGATGGCGATCGCGAAGCCTCGCCGCGGACGCGATTCCGCGA
>CAZCJY010000099.1:318-9260 GCA_964498975.1 uncultured Methylocystis sp. | reverse complement strand
CGGCTTCTTCCAGCTCGGCCTCACGGCGAGCTATGAGGTCGACTTCTGGGGCAAAAACGATAGCGCGTCGAAAGCCGCGCGCATTCTCGCCAACGCCTCGCGCTTCGACCGCGACGTCGTCGAAATCTCCACCGTCGCCTCGGTGCTCAATTCCTATTTCCAGGTGCTCACGGCGCAGGACCGGCTGCGCATCGCCCGTGAAAACGTCGCGATCGCGTCGCGCGTCTACGACGCCGTGAAGGCGCGTCTCGACGCCGGCACGGCCACGGTGCTCGACACCTCGCAGCAGGAGACGGTGCTCGCGCAACAGCGCGCCTCGATTCCGCCGCTGGAGCAGACGCTGCGACAGACGCGGAATACGCTCGCGGTTCTGCTCGGCGAAACGCCGGAGAGCATGAGCGTAAGAGGCGGCTCGCTCACGCAGCTCACCTTTCCGCGCGTCACGCCCGGACTGCCGTCCGAGGTGCTGCTGCGCCGGCCGGACGTAGCGGCGGCCGAGGCGCGGCTCGCGTCGCTGGAGTTCTCCGTGCTGCAGGCGCGCGCGGCGTTTTTCCCGTCGCTCACGCTGACCGGACTCTATGGCTTCCAGAGCGCGCTGTTAACGACCCTTATCATGCGGCCCGACGCCATCGCCTGGCAGGTGGCCGGCACGCTCGCGCAGCCGGTCTTCGACGGCTATAGTCTGCAAGGACAATATGATTTGCAGAAGGGCCGCTATGCGGAACAGACGGCCCTTTATCGAAAGCAGATTCTCACCGCGCTGTCCGACACGGAGAACGCGCTGATCGCCGTCCGGGAGACCGAGCGCCAGGTGAAGCTGCTCGGCGCGGCCGTCGCGGCGGCAAGGCGCGCCTTGCAGGCCGCGGAGATGCAACTGCGCGAAGGGACAATCGACACCGTGACGCTGGCGACGACGCAGACGAATTTCTTTCAGACGCAGGACCAGCTTGCTGTCGCGCGTCTCTCCTATTTCCAGGCGGCGACGAGCCTCTATCAGGCGCTCGGCGGCGGCTGGGGGCCGACGACACGCGAAATCGAGATCGCGCGCTCGAACGCGGCTTATGAAGCCGACAAGGGGCCATGGCCATGATCCGCACAGACCGGCGGCTGCTCCTTGCGGTCGGCGCGCTGGCGCTGGCCGTCGCGCTCGCCTGGGCCTATCAGGCCGGCAGGCTGCCGGGCTTCGGCGCCAAGGAGCGCAACCTCGAAGCCCGAGGTCCCAGCGGGCCGCGCGGAGAGGGGCCGATCTCCGTCACAACGGCGTCGACGCGCCTCGAGGACGTGCCTGTGACGATCGACGCCGTCGGAACGGTGCAAGCGCTCAACACGGTGACGATCCGCACGCAGGTCGACGGAAGGCTGATGCGCCTCGGCTTCACGGAAGGGCAGGACGTGCGCAAGGGCGACATCATCGCCGAGATCGATCCCGCCCTTTATCAGGCGCAATACGATCAGGCAGTCGCCAAAAAGGCGCAGGACGAAGCCAATCTCGCCAACGCCCGCGTCGATCTTACGCGCTATGAAAGGCTCGTCGTCGGCAATTTCGCCTCCAAGCAGCAATACGCCACGCAAAAGGCGACGGTCGCGCAACTCGAGGCGCTGGTGCGCGCCGACAAGGCGGCCATTGACAACGCCAAGACGACGCTCGACTTCGCCACCATCCGCTCGCCGATCGACGGGCGCGCCGGCATTCGCCTCGTTGACGTCGGCAATATTCTGCACGCCTCCGATCAGACCGGCATTGTCGTCATCACGCAATTGAGGCCCATATATGTCGTCTTCACCTTGCCGCAGCAGGCGCTGCCGGCGGTGCAGAAGGCGCAGGCCGAAGGACAGGCGAAGGTCACGGCGCTCGCGCCCGACAACGCCTCCACGATCGAGACCGGCGAGCTCTCCGTGATCGATAATCAGATTGACCAACAGACGGGAACGGTGCGCCTGAAGGCGACATTCGCTAATCCCAATCTCGCGCTCTGGCCCGGGCAGTTCGTCAATGTGCGGCTGATGCTCGATACGCTGAAAAATGTGGTGACGGCGCCAAGCCCCGCGGTGCAACGGGGACCGAACGGCGCCTTCGTCTACGTGTTAGGGCCAGACGACATCGCCACCATGCGCATGGTGACGACCGGCCGGCAGGACGAGAGGCTCGCCGTCATCACGTCGGGGCTGAAGCCCGACGAGATCGTCGTCACCAGCGGTTTCTCGCGGCTTTCCGACGGCGCAAGAACGCGCGTCATAAGTTCTCAGCCCGCATCGTCGGGCGCCAAGGAGCCGAACGACGCCAAATCGGGAGCCGAAGGCCGGCGTCGTGAACGCGGCGCCAAGAGCGACGACACGCGAACGAGGTGATTGAGCCGCAAAGATGAATGTCTCGGCGCCCTTCATCCACCGGCCGGTGGCGACTTCGCTCATGGCGATCGCCGCGCTGCTCATTGGCGTGATGGGCTATCTGCGGCTGCCGGTGTCGCCGCTGCCGCAAGTCGATTTTCCTACCATTCAGGTCACGACCCAGCTGCCCGGCGCCAATCCCGACACCATCGCGTCGCTGGTCACGGCCTCGCTCGAACGCCAGTTCGGCCAGATCCCGTCCCTGACCAGCATGTCGTCGCAGAGCTCTTTCGCTCTGTCGCAGATCACGCTGCAATTCGATCTGGACCGCGACATCGACGCGGCCGCGCAGGACGTGCAGGCTGCGATCAACGCCGCCGCCTCGACTTTGCCGCGCAACCTTCCCTATCCGCCGGTCTACGCCAAGGTTAATCCCGCCGACACGCCGATCTTGACGCTGACACTGCGCTCCAAGACGGCGACGCTGCGCGATCTGAGCGATCGCGCCGACACGCTGATCGCGCCGCAGCTTTCGCAAGTGTCGGGCGTCGGCCGCGTCTCCGTGCAGGGCGGCGTGCGTCCGGCCATACGCGTCCAGGCCGACCTCGCGCGGCTCGCCGCCAACCGCATCGGCATGGAGGATTTGCGTCTGGCGATCGCGGCGGCCAACATCGCCGGCGCCAAGGGCTCGCTCGACGGCCAGCGTCAATCCTATACGCTCGACGCCAACGATCAGATCCTCCGCTCGCGCCAATACAATGACATCATCGTCGCCTGGCGCAACGGCGCGCCGGTGATGCTGCGCGATGTGGCGGTAGTCGTCGACGGACTGGAGAACGCCCGGGTCGGCGGCTGGCACAATGGCGAGCAGACGGTCGTTCTCGACGTGCTGCGCCAACCCGGCGCCAACATCATCAACACCGTCGATCTGGTGAAGAAGGAGCTGCCGCAGCTTCAGCGCGCCCTGCCCGGCGGCATGTCGCTCGAAATCGTCAACGACCGCACGGATACGATCCGCGCCTCGATCTTCGAGGTGCAATTCACGCTCGTCATCGCGGCCGCGCTCGTCGTGCTTGTCGTGCTGATGTTCCTGCGCAGCTGGCGGGCGACGCTCATCGCCGGCGTCAGCCTGCCGCTCTCCATCATCGCCACATTCGCGCTGATGTGGGCCGCGGGCTTCTCGCTCGACAATCTGTCGCTGATGGCGCTCACCATCGGCACGGGCTTCATCGTCGACGACGCGATCGTGATGATCGAGAACATCGTGCGCAACATCGAGGACGGCAAAGCCCCGCACCAGGCGGCGCTCGACGGCGCGCGCGAAATCGGCTTCACCGTCGTGTCGCTCACCGTTTCGCTCATCGCCGTGTTCATCCCGTTGCTTTTCATGACCGGCATCGTCGGGCGCATGTTCCGCGAATTCGCGCTCACCCTGACGATCGCCGTGGTCATTTCGGCGGCGATATCGCTGACGCTGACGCCGATGCTTTGCGCGGCGATGCTGCGCCGGGCGCCGCCGCGCGCGCAGTCCGGATGGGAGACCTTCTCGCTGTGGCTCGACCGCGCCTATCATGTCTCGCTCGATTGGGCGCTGAAGCGGGAACGCTTCATGCTGGGGCTGACGGTCGGGACGCTGGCGCTCACCATCGTGCTCTACATCGTCATTCCGAAGGGCTTTCTGCCGCATCAGGATACGGGCGCGTTGTCGGTCGTGCTGGAGGCGGCGCCAGACGCCTCCTTCGACAGAATGACGGCGCTGCAAGCGCAGATCGCCGAGGAATTTCGCCGCGACCCCGACGTCAAGGGCGTCACCTCGGTGCTGGGCGTCGGTCCGCTCAACGCGACGACCAATGTCGCGAGGCTCACCGTGACGCTGCGTCCGCATGGCGAACGCTCGAGCGCCGACAAGGTCGCCGACCGTCTGAAGGCGGCGGGGGAAAGAATCGCCGGCGTGGCGCTTTATGTGCAGCCGGTTCAGGATATTCAGATCACGACGCGGCCGAGCCGCTCGCAATATCAATATACGCTGACCTCGGCCGACAGCGGCGAACTGCTCTCTTGGGCCAACCGGCTGCTCGATCGGCTGCGCGCGGCGCCGGGGCTGCGCAATGTCGCGGCCGAAACGCAGGAAGGCGGCCTGCGCGCCTTGATGCACATCGATCGCGAAAAAATGGGCCGGCTCGGGATCACCGCGCAAATGGTCGACGACACGCTCAACGACGCTTTTGGTCAGCGGCAAATTTCGACGATCTACACGCAGTCGAACCAATATCGCGTTATTCTCGAAGCCGCCCCGCATTATCAACGCGATCCGTCGGCGCTGGAAAAGCTCTATGTCGCGCCGCTCGGCGGTGGCCCGCAAACGCCGCTCGCGACAGTGGTGAGCATCAACAATGTCTCCGCCCCGCTTTCGGTCGCGCATCAGGATCAATTTCCGGCGGCGACGATCAGTTTCGATCTCGCCGACGGCTATGCGCTCGGCGACGCCGTGAAGACGGTCGCGCAGGCGGAAGCCGCGATCGGCATGCCGTCGTCGATCACCGGCGTCTTCAGCGCCGACGCCGCCGAATTCAACAAGTCCCTGGCGAGCGAACCCTGGCTCATTCTCGCGGCGATCGTGTCGATTTATGTCGTGCTCGGCGTGCTCTATGAGAGCTTCGCGCATCCCTTCACCGTGCTGACCACGCTGCCCTCCGCGGGCGTCGGCGCCCTGCTCGCGCTGATCATCTTCCGCATCGAAATGTCGATCGTCGCGCTCATCGGCGTCATCCTCTTGATGGGCATCGTGAAGAAGAACGCCATCATGATGATCGACTTCGCGCTCGACGCCGAACGCAACGACAACCTCTCGCCGCGCGACGCGATCGAGCGCGCCTGCCATTTGCGCTTTCGGCCGATCATGATGACGACGCTGGCGGCGCTTTTTGGCGCGCTGCCGCTGGCGCTTTCGCTTGGACCCGGCAGCGAATTGCGCATTCCGCTCGGCGTCGCGATCATCGGCGGACTGCTGCTCTCGCAGGCATTGACCCTTTACACGACGCCGGTGATCTATCTCGAAGTTGAGCGGTTGCGCCGGCGGCTATCGGCCGCGTCCGAGCCGAGGATCGAAGCCCTTCCGCCCGTCACGGCGCCGACAAAACCCGAAGCGCGGGAGGCGGCTGAATGAACGTTTCCGCGCCTTTCATCAGGCGGCCGGTGGCGACGACGCTGCTTGCGAGCGCGCTGTTCCTCTTGGGCGCGGTCGCCTATTTCTTCCTGCCGGTCGCGAGCCTGCCGGCGGTTGATTTTCCGCTCATCTCCATCACCGCTTCGCGCCCTGGCGCCGATCCGGAAACGATGGCGGCCTCCGTCGCGGCGCCGCTTGAACGGCGTCTCGCCAGCATCGCGGGATTGAACGAACTGACTTCTGCGAATTCGCTGGGCTCGACCATGATTATGGCGCAGTTCGACATATCGCGTCCGCTGGACGCGGCAGCGCGCGACGTGCAGGCGGCGATCAACGCCGCGATCACCGATCTGCCCTCAGATCTGCCGACGCCGCCGGTATATCGCAAGGCGAGCCAATCCAGCATGCCGGTGCTCGTGCTGGCGCTCACCTCCGATACGCTGCCGACGAGCGCGGTCTTCGACGCGACGGATTCCGTCATCGCGCAGCGCATTTCTCAGGTCGCGGGCGTCGCCGAGGCGCGCATCGCCGGCGCCGAGCAGCCCGCGATTCGCGTGCAGGTCGACAGTGCGAGATTGGCGTCCATGGGGCTGGGAATCGACGCCGTCGCCACCGCGCTCAACCTTGCAAACGCGCATTCCGCGGTCGGCGCGGTGGGCGGCGACGTGCAGGAAATAACACTCGCGACAACCGATCAGCTCTCGACGCCTGAAGACTATCGCAACATCGTGATCGCCGCGCGCGGCGGCGCTGTGGTCAAGCTCGGCGACGTCGCCAAAGTGGAGCTCGGCGTCAGAAACCGCATGGCGGCAGGCTGGTTCAACGGCAAGCCGGCGGTGCTCGTCGTTGTCACCAAGCAACCCAACGCGAATGTGGTCGAGACCGTCGATCGCATCAAGGAATTGCTGCCGCGCTTTCAGCAATGGATCCCGAGCGGCATCAAGATCAACGTGCTGGCGGATCGCACGCAGACCATCCGCGCCAGCATTCACGATATTCAGCGCACACTGGCGATATCCGTGTGCCTCGTCATGATGGTCGTCTATGTGTTTCTGCGCCGCGCGACGCCCGTCATCGCCGCAGGCGTGACCGTGCCCCTGTCGCTCGTCGGCACTTGTGCGGCGATGTGGCTCGCGGGATTTTCCATCGACAATCTATCGCTGATGGCGCTGACCATCTCCGTCGGTTTCGTCGTCGACGACGCGATCGTGATGATCGAAAACATTCAGAGCAATGCGGAGCGCGGCCTCGGCCGCATCGAGGCGGCGCTGCTCGGCTCCAAGCAGATCGGCTTCACCGTCGTCTCGATCAGCCTGTCGCTGATCGCGGTCTTCATACCGCTTCTTTTCATGGAAGGCGTGATGGGCCGTCTGTTGCGGGAATTCTCCTTCACGCTCACATTCGCGATCGTCATTTCGACGATCATCTCGCTGACCGTGACGCCGATGATTTGCGCCCGGCTTCCGGCGCCGCGCAAGACGGCCTCGCGTTTCGACCGCTTCTTCGAGAGCGGCCTCGACAGGATCGTCGATTCCTACGCGCGCAGCCTGCGTCCGGCAGTCGATCATCCCTGGATCACGCTCGTGGTCGTGATCGTCACCATTGTCTGGACGGTACATCTCTATCAGACGATCCCGAAGGGCAATCTGCCGCAAGACGACATCGGCCTCATCAACGGAACGACGGAGGCTTCAGGGGACGTGTCCTTCGCAGAGATCGTGCGGTTGCAGAAACTTGCTTCGGAAGTGCTGCTGGCTGATCCGGATGTGGCGAACGTCGGCTCCTTTATCGGCTCCGCCAATCTCACTGCCTCTTCGAACCAAGGACGTCTGTTCGTCGCGTTGAAACCTGCCGACCAAAGGCGCTCGAGCAGCAGGGAAGTGATCAACCGATTGCGCGGCCAATTCGCGAAAATTCCGGGGTTGAGCGTCTTCATGGTGCCGTCTCAGGATTTGCGCTCGGGCGGGCGCCAGAGCAAGGCGCAATATCAGTTCACGCTATCGAGCCCCACCATCGAAGAGCTCGAACTCTGGCAGGATAAGGTGCTGGCGCGGTTGCGGAAGGCGCCTGAACTCATCGACGTGACGTCGGATCAGGAGCATGGCGGTCTGCGGGCCCGCGTCGTCATCGACCGCAACGCCGCCTCTCGCATGAATGTTCAGATCGCCGCGATCGACGCAGCGCTCAACAGCGCCTTCGGCCAGCGGCAGGACGCGATAATCTATACGCAGCGCAACCAATATCGTGTGATCTTCGAGACGCCGCCGGCGCGCCAGCGCGACATTCGCGATCTCGCCGGCGTCTATGTCTCGTCCACGACCGGCGAGCAGGTGCCGCTCACCGCGCTCGCCCACATCGAACGCGGCTCGATGCCGCTTGTCGTCCATCACCAGGGCGTGCTGCCGGCGACGACCATCTCCTATAATATCGCACCCGGCTATAGTCTCGACGCGACCGTGAAGGCGATTGAAACGGCGATCGCCGAACTCAATCCGCCAGGCGGCCTGCGCGCCGATTTCGCCGGCGATGTGGCGGATTTCCGCAAGGTCGCGGCGGGTATGGCGACGCTGATCCTCGCCGCGCTCCTTTCGGTCTACATCATTCTCGGCATTCTTTACGAAAGCCTCGTGCATCCGATCACGATCATCTCGACGCTGCCGTCGGCGGGGCTTGGCGCGCTCTTGTCGCTGGAGCTGTTCAACGTCGAATTCACGATTATCGCCTTCATCGGCATCCTGCTGCTGATCGGCATCGTCAAGAAGAACGGCATCATGCTCGTGGATTTTGCGCTGCACGCAGAGCGCGCGCGCGGATTGTCAGTGCATGACGCGGCGCTGGAGGCGGCGCGCGAACGATTCCGCCCGATCGTGATGACGACTCTCGCGGCGATGTTCGGCGCCTTGCCGCTGGCCTTCGCGACGGGCATCGGCGCCGAATTGCGACGCCCGCTCGGCATCACCATTATCGGCGGTCTGCTGCTGAGCCAGGCGCTGACGCTTTACACGACGCCGGTGATCTATCTGTTGATGAGCAAGCTGCGCCGCCCCAAGCCCGTCGAAAATACGGGCGGAGGCGTTGCGCCGGCGCGGGTCTGAAGCGCGCGAAAAGAAAAAGTCAGTGCGCCGGCGCTTCCGGCGCCTCGAAAAAGAAGCGCAGCACTTGCGCCGCGCCGCAATCCTCGATCGGCACATGCCAGAACTTCGAATCCATATAAGGGAAGCGCTCCATCGGCAGATGGATCTCCGTGAGTCGCGCATGATTGTCGAATCCGCGCAACATGGCGCGCTCAAGCAGCTTCAAGAGCTGCTCCTCGCAATCGGGCACTTCCGTCACGGTGAGGATCGTGTTGTTGGCGAGCGGGAAAGCCTTGTCGAAGAATTGTTCGAGATTCGCCGGCGCCATCATATGCGTCTCCGCCGCCCCGAGATGGAGCTTGTCGACTATCCGC
>CAZCJY010000099.1:0-220 GCA_964498975.1 uncultured Methylocystis sp. | reverse complement strand
AGTTTCAGGCTTCGATACAAGGGGCGCCGCGACGGCTCCAGCGCTTGCGCCTCCGCCTCGCAGGCGCGCTGAAAAGCCGCATGCACGGCGCGGCGCTTCTCAAGGTCTCGAACGAGAATGAAATTCCACGGCTGCATGAAGCCGACCGACGGCGCGTGATGCGCCGCGTCGAGGATGCGCATGATGACGTCGCGCGACGAATTTCTCGCCGACGATGTGC
>CAZCJY010000098.1:5939-9357 GCA_964498975.1 uncultured Methylocystis sp. | reverse complement strand
GCCTTCTCCGCGCCTGTCAGCGCGCCGGGGCGGGCAAGATGCGTCGTCAGCCATTTGAGTTCGGCGGCGTCGATCTTGGCGGCCCGCGCCGTCTCAATGGCGTCTTCCTCATTGTCGGCCTTGTAAAAGGCCTCGGCGCAATCTTCGACGCTCTCGAGCGATTGATGCAAACCCTTCGTTGCGCCCTCATCCCAATCGAGCATGGCGCCGACGAAATCGGACAGGTTCGGCGCCGGCGCGTCCAGCCACTTCTCCGTCTGCGCCGCCGCCGCCGGCGTCATCGCGCGATCGAAGACGACGCCCATGAGATAATTGCCGATCGCCTTGGCGAAAAACTCGTCGAAGCCCGGCGCGTTTTGCGCGGCCTCGGTCGCATGGGCGATGCGAAACAGCGCTTCCGCCTCCTCGCGCGTGACATAGAGGGCGCTGCCCTCGGTCGCGGCGAAGATGACGTTGCGCAGCGCCTCTAAATCTTCCGGCGTCACGACGCCGGCCGGGTGATCCGCGCCGCCTGCCGCCACATGGCCCGCAGTCGCGGCCTGCTCGAATTTCGGGACGATGAAATTGCTGAGGGACGGCGGGATCGACGCCGCTTCACGCATCAGCGCCACGAACATGTCGCGTTCGGCGCGCCACGACAGGCCGGAGCCGTCGGCAAGAACCGACATCAGCCAGTTGGCGTCGGCCAGCGCAATATATTTCGGGGGATGGGCCTGCCGCACGAGGAGATCGGTCGCGACTTCGGCGAGAAGCTGATCGAACTCCGGCGCCGCCTCGGCGCCCGCCGCGCGGCCCGCCGCCAACAAGCGCAGGAAATCGTCGCGCGTCACCGCGTCTTTCGAGTAGATTTCCTGACGCATCGCCTGCGTCATGGCCGCGTCCGCCGTCCGGCCCCCCGCATCGTCCATCGAACGCTCCCAGGTTCGAACACCAAAAAACCGAAGGAGAATGTCGACGACGGCTTTATTTTTTATGAATTCGCAGCCCGCGCCGCGACCGAAAGGTCGCGGCCGGCCGCGGCGGCGCGAGCCCGTCAGTCGAAAACGAGCTGCGCCGTGGTGATCGCCCGGTCGAACCAGGCCGCGGGCGCGTAGCAATAGCCATTCGTCGCCACCGGCGCTTCCCGACAGCGGGCGGAGTCGTCCACCCAGTCAAAGCCGGCGGTCCGCATGCAGGAAACGATGTGGCGCGTGATGACGCCCGTCTTGCCGCCGCGAGCCTGGGGATGCGCCGCCTCGCCTTCGAGTTCGCATTGCGAAGCAAGCGCCATTTGCCCCCTCAGGAAGGCGGTGTTGCTGCTGCCGGTGAAATGAACGCCTATGCCGGAAACGAACATCACGGCGGCCGCGGTAAACACGATCCCTTGCGCCAATCGCGATCTGGTCTGCATCAGCACGAGATTGCTGCGCATGAAGCCGAGACCGCCGAAGACGATCATGATGACGCCAAGGACGAATGCGACGATCATGATGAAAGCTGATAGATTTGCGCTCATGTTGAGTTTCCCCATGCGTCACCCTTCGCGCAAGATCGGCTCAACGACCTGCGGCGTTCGGGCGCGTTGTTTCGTTAGGACTGGCGTTGCTGCGCGGATCACAGTCATTCGATCCGAACTTGCGCCGATCATTTCCTATTGGGGCGCGCCTGTCTGTGACTTTGTCCGGTCGCTTCTCGGCGAGCGCGCCCTTGACCGCCGCGCGGCAAGGCCTCGTTTTTCGCACCGCGCCCCGCTACAATAGGTCGCATGACCAGCCATCCGACGACCGACAAGGAAAAGATCGCCCGCCTGACGCCGGCGCGCCGGCGCGCTCTCGAAATCCTTACCGAAGCCAACCGGCCGGTCGGCGCTTATGAAATGATCGATCTGATGGCCGACTCCGACGGCAAGCGTCCCGCGCCGGTCTCCGTCTATCGCGCGCTCGGCTATCTCATGGACAATGGCCTCGCGCATCGGCTGGCGTCGAAAAACGCCTTCATCGTCTGCGGTCACGCCCATGAGGCCGAGGAGCCGGTGGTCTTCATGATTTGCGAGCAGTGCGGCGAAGTGAAGGAAGCGACCTCCGCCGGCTTTGCGCGCGAGCTTGCGGCGCTCGTCGGCGCGGCGAACTTCAACGCGCGGACCCGCGTCGTCGAAATCGCCGGGCGCTGCGCGCGCTGCGCGGGCGAATGACATGCGCGGCGCCGCAATGCTGATGGCGCGTGCGTCGCAAGCCGCTGCTTTGCGCGCGCTCCTTGGCGTCGCTCTCTTCTTCTTCGCCGCGCTGGCTTTCGCCGCCCCAAATTATCCGGCGCTGACCGGCCGGATCGTCGATGAGGCGAATGTCATTCCGCTAGCGACGCGAAGCGCGCTCGAAACGAAGCTCAACGAACTCGAAGACAAGTCCGGCATCCAACTCGTCGTCGCCTCGGTCAAATCGCTCGACGGCGCGGATATTGAGACATACGCCAACGGCCTCTTCCGCGCCTGGAAGCTGGGAGAGGCGAAAAAGAACAATGGCGTATTGTTTCTGGTCGCGCCCAATGAGCGCAAGATGCGCATCGAAGTCGGCTATGGGCTGGAGGGCACGCTCACCGACGCGCTCTCCAAGATCATCCTGACGAGCGCCGTCGCGCCGCGCTTCAAAGCCGCCGACTATGGCGCGGGCGTCGAGCGCGGCGTCGAAGGAATTATCGAGGTTCTCTCCGGCGACTCCGCCGAATGGACGAAGCGCGCGCGCGGGCCGCAGGCGACGCTGTTCGATCAGCTCTTTCCGCTGCTCTTTTTCGCGCTGTTCATCTTCATCTTCATCTGGATGGCGCGCAGCGCGCGCGGACGCCCGACCGGCTATCGCGGCTATCGGCGCAGCGGCCCGCCGATCATCATTCTGCCGCCAGCCCGCGATCCATGGGGCGGCGATGATTCCTGGGGCGGCGGGAGCTGGAGCGGCGGCGGCAGCGACGGCGGCGGTTTTTCCGGCGGCGGCGGCTCGTCGGGCGGCGGCGGCGCCTCGGGAGATTGGTGATGCAGCTCACGACGCAGGATTACGAGCGCATCGCGGAAGCTATTCGCCGCGCCGAAGAGAAGACCTCGGGCGAAATCGTCTGCGTATTGGCGCGCCGCTCCTCCGACTACGCCTATGTCCCGCCGCTCTGGGCCGCCTTTATCGCGCTTGTGGCGCCCTGGCCGATGCTGCTCTTCACCGATCTGTCCGCGCGCGAAATTTTCGCCGCGCAGATCGCGATCTTCATTGTCTCAGCACTGATCGTCTCCTGGGGCCCCGTGCGTTTTCTGCTGACGCCGCGCATCGTCAAACGCGCCCGCGCGCAACGCGCCGCGATCGAGCACTTCTTCTCGCGCGGCGTCGCCGCCACCAAGGGACGCACCGGCGTGCTTATTTTTGTCTCTTGCGCGGAGCGCTATGCGCGCATCGTCGCCGAC
>CAZCJY010000098.1:0-5929 GCA_964498975.1 uncultured Methylocystis sp. | reverse complement strand
ACGACGCCGTCGCCGCGAAGATCGCCAATGACGAATGGCGCGGCGCGCTCGATCTGTTACTCGCCGATATGCGGCGAGAGCGCATCGCCGACGGTTTTGTCGCGGCGATAGAAGAATGCGCGCGACTGTTGGCGCAGCATGCGCCGCCGGGCGGCGACGACGAATTGCCCGACAAAATCTACGTCATATAGCCGCAACAGTTTGTCATTCCCGACGCGCGCTTGCGCGCGATCGGGAATCCAGAATCACAACAAACATCATGGAAGTTGCTCTGGTTTCCCGGTCAGGCCTTCGGCCTGCCGGGAATGACATCGCCGCTCGCTACGCTCACGCGAAACTCAAGCGAGTCATGCCGGGACTGCGATTGCGAATCCATTCGACGCCCATCAACCCATTGTAGATCAACGCCTGCAATCCGCGTTCGAATCTGTAGGGAAAGGTTTCGACGCGATCGACGGCGGCCCATTTCCGCAAAGTGGGCGCAATATCGCATTGGTTGATTCCCCAGGGCATTTTTGGCGTGACGTAATCGCGTCCCTTTTTCCATCCCTTGAATGTCTTCTTCGAGAGCCATTCGGGGATATGATCAAAACAAAATCGCGCTTTCGGAAAGCGCGCGGCGATGTCGCGGACCAAGCTCTCGACGTCCTCTGGCGTGAAATACATCAGCAGGCCTTGAGCGGTGATATAGACCGCGCGGCCGTCGGGAACCGCGTCGAACCAGCCTCGATCGAGGGCGCTCATGACGAGATGCCGATGCCGCTCGTCCGGCTCCACGAAGCGTTCGCGTATGGCGATGGCGTCAGGTAGATCGACGCTGAGCCACAGCGCCTCGTCGCCCTCGACGCGAAACCGTTGCGTTTCGAGGCCTTCTCCGAGATTGACGATCACGCCGTCGGGATGATCCTTCAGGAAAGCGCGAAGCTCTTTATCGAAAAAGACGGCGCGAATGGCGTGGGAAGGCTCGGCCTTTCCAAAGCTCCTCTCATAGTCGTAGTCGAGCGCCTCATAAATTTCCACGACCTTCGGATCGCGGAGAATCCCGTCTAAACGCCTGGCTTCGCCCGCGCGATTATGCAGCGTCCACAGCATGGTTTCCGGCACGCCGGTCAGATTGGGCGCGATCTTGGCCATGGGTTCGCCTCGAAAATTTGCGGCTGAGGAGATGATATCAGCAAGAGTGACAAAGGCCATCCGCTTCGGCAAGCGTCTCGATTTCGGAATGCTTCTTTGAAAAATCGAGCGGTAATGGATTGGGCTAGCCGCGTCTTTTCGCCTCGCGGGCGACCTCGCGCCAGCCGATGTCGCGGCGGCAGAAGCCGCCCGGCCAATCGACGGCGGCGACGGCGGCGTAAGCGCGCGCCTGCGCTTCAGTGACGCTATCCGCGAGCGCGGTGACGTTGAGCACGCGCCCGCCGGCGGCAAGCAGCCTGCCGCACTCTTCGCGCGTGCCGGCGTGGGTGACGACGATGTCGAGCATCGCTGCGGCGCGCTCGACGCCGCGAATTTCCGAGCCGGTCATCGGCGCGCCGGGATAGTTTTCCGCCGCGAGGACGACGGTGAGCGCGACTTGCGATGAGAAGCGCGGGCGCGCGTCGGGCAAAGCGCCGCGCGCGGCGGAGAGCATCAGCTCCAAGAGATCGTCTTCGAGGCGCGGTAGAATGACCTGCGCCTCCGGATCGCCGAAACGGCAATTATATTCGATGAGCTTTGGCCCATCCTTCGTCAGCATCAGCCCGGCGTAGAGCACGCCTTTGTAAGGCGCGCCCAATTCGCGCATCGCCCGCATCGTCGGCTCGATGATCTCGCGCATCACGCGCGCTTCGATTTCGGGCGTCACGACGGAAGCGGGCGAATAGGCGCCCATGCCGCCGGTGTTGGGGCCCGTATCGGCGTCGCCGACGCGCTTATGATCCTGCGCCGACGCGAAAGGCAGCGCGCGTATCCCGTCGCAAATCGCGAAGAAGGACGCCTCCTCGCCTTCCAAACATTCCTCGATCACGACTTCGGCGCCCGATTTGCCGAAGGCGCCCGCGAACATGGCTTCAACGGCGCGCTCGGCCTCATCAAGCGTCGCAGCGACAATGACGCCCTTGCCGGCGGCCAGGCCGTCGGCCTTGACGACGATCGGCGCGCCCTTTTCCCGCAAATAGCGCAGCGCCGGTTCCAGCGCGTCGAACCGTTCATAGTCGGCGGTGGGAATCTTGTAGGCGCGGCAGATGTCCTTGGTGAAGCCCTTGGAGCCTTCCAATTGCGCGGCCGTCCGCGTCGGCCCGAAGGCGAGAATTTCATGCTTTTCGAGTTCGTCGACGAGACCGCCAATCAGCGGTTGCTCCGGTCCGACGACGACGAGCGCGATTTGCTCCGCGCGGCAAAAACGCAGCACGGCGGCGTGGTCGGCGGCGTCGAGCGCGACATTGTCGCCGACGCGCCCCGTGCCCGGATTGCCGGGCGCGATGAACAGGCGTCTGAGCCGCGGGCTCTTGGCGAGCGCATTGGCGATGGCGTGTTCGCGTCCGCCCGATCCGATGAGAAGAATATTCATAAAATGCCGCCCCCTGCCTGACCGGCGCCGCGCCGGATTTACGCGCTCGCGGGCGGAAAGGAAACCGCTTCCCTCAGGGCCGCCAAATGCTCTAAACACAGCGCCAACACCCCCTCCAGCACCAAAGACGGCACATATGGCGCGCCAGTTCATTTATCACATGCAGGGCCTCAGCAAGACCTATCCGGGCGGCAAGAAGGTCCTCGACAATATCCATCTCTCCTTCTACCCAGACGCCAAGATCGGCGTGCTCGGCGTCAACGGCTCAGGCAAATCGACGCTGCTGCGCATCATGGCCGGCATCGACAAGGAGTTTTCGGGGGAAGGCTTCGTCGCCGAAGGCGCGCGCGTGGGTTACTTGCCCCAGGAGCCACAGCTCGACCCCACCCTCGACGTGCGCGGCAATGTCATGCTCGGCGTCGCCGACAAGAAGGCTATTCTCGACCGCTACAACGATCTCGCGATGAATTATTCGGACGAGACCGCCGACGAGATGACGAGGCTCCAGGACGAGATCGAAGCCAAGGGCCTCTGGGATCTCGACAGCCAGGTCGACCAGGCGATGGATGCGCTCGGCTGCCCGCCGGACGACGCGGACGTCACCAATCTTTCGGGCGGCGAACGCCGCCGCGTCGCTCTATGCAAGCTGCTGCTCGAACAGCCGGAGATGCTGCTCCTCGACGAACCGACGAACCATCTCGACGCCGAGACGGTGAACTGGCTCGAAGGGCATCTGCGCCAATATCCCGGCGCGATCCTGATCGTCACCCACGACCGCTATTTCTTGGACAATGTCACCGGCTGGATTTTAGAACTCGATCGCGGCCGCGGCATTCCCTATGAGGGCAATTACACGAGCTGGCTGAAGCAGAAGCAGAAGCGTCTCGCGCAGGAATCCTCGGAAGACAAGGCGCGCCAGCGCGCGCTCGAAGCCGAAAGCGAGTGGATCGCCGCGTCGCCCAAGGCGCGACAGGCCAAGAGCAAAGCGCGCATTCAGCGCTATGAGGAGCTTGTCGCCAAGCAGAACGACAAGGCCCCCACGACCACGCAGATCATCATTCCGGTGGCGGAGCGTCTCGGCGACAATGTCATCGAGTTCGATCATTTGTCGAAAGGTTATGGCGACAAACTCTTGATCGACGACCTCTCCTTCAAGCTGCCGCCCGGCGGCATCGTCGGCGTGATCGGCCCCAACGGCGCTGGCAAGACGACGCTGTTTCGCATGATCACCGGACAGGAGAAGCCCGATAAGGGAACGATCGCCATCGGCGACAGCGTGCAGCTCGGCTATGTTGACCAGTCGCGCGACGCGCTACACGCCAACAAAACCGTCTGGGAGGAAATCTCGGACGGCAACGAAGTGATTTATCTCGGCAAGCGCGAGATCAATAGCCGAGCCTATTGCTCGGCCTTCAACTTCAAGGGCGGCGATCAGCAAAAGAAGGTCGGCCAGCTTTCAGGCGGCGAGCGCAACCGCGTGCATCTCGCCAAAATGCTGAAAAGCGGCGCCAATGTGCTGCTGCTCGACGAGCCGACGAACGATCTCGACGTCGAGACGCTGCGCGCGCTGGAAGAAGCGCTCGTCGATTTCGCCGGCTGCGCCGTCATCATTTCGCATGACCGCTTCTTCCTGGACCGCATCGCGACTCACATGCTGGCCTATGAGGGCGACAGCCATGTCGAATGGTTCGAAGGAAACTTCGCCGACTATGAAGAAGACAAGAAGCGGCGGTTGGGCCTCGACTCCATCATTCCGCATCGGCTGAAGTATAAGAAGTTCGCGAGGTAAGCGGCGATCCGAGCTGGAACCACCCGCCGGTTCAGCTCGCCCGTCCGAACTCCTTCCGCAACGCCGCCTTCGCCTGCTCCAGCACGCGGCGGCGCGCGTCGGGCAAATCCTTGCCCGCCCTGTTGATGTAGAAAGTCAGCATCGACATGGCGGAGCGGAACGGCGTCGTCTTGCGCCGCTCGCTCGCCTCGGCGGAGCGCTTCAAGGACCGTGCGATCTCAACCGGATCGTCGAGCGTGAAGACGCCCGCCTCGAGATCGAGCGCGTTGCTGTGGCGCGTCACCTCGCCCGACCAATAGGCCGGCGCCGACCCATGCGTTTTTGCGCTTTTTCGCGCCATCGCCCTTCCATCGCGCCAAACGTCGGGGAGAAGTAGTTGCGCGGGCCGCATAATCAACGCCCCTCTGCGCCGGCGCCACGAATTCGCCACTTGCACATGGCGCATTGCGCGTCGGGTCATCGGCGGCGCGACGAGGGGAGTCTAACGCTATGAAATCATCCGCTTGCGCCGCGCTCGCAGCTTTTGGCGCATTGGCGCTCGCCGGCTGCGCGCCGCAGGGCTCTCCTGTCGCCTCGGCGCCCGCCGCGTACAACGAAACGACTAAGGAAAGCCCCCTCACCGGTCAGGACGCGCTCAATGCGCGCATCGCCCATTACGCGCGGATTTACGACATTCCGGAATCGCTCATTCACCGCTCGATCCGCCGCGAGAGCAATTACAACCCCGGCGCCCATCACGGACCTTACTGGGGCCTGATGCAAATCCGCCACGACACGGCCCGCCATATGGGCTATCACGGTCCCGCGAACGGACTTCTCGACGCCGACACCAATCTCGCTTATGCGGTGCCCTATCTCGCCAACGCTTATAAGGTCGGCGGCGGCAGCGAACAGCGCGCGATCCGGCTCTACGCCGGCGGCTATTATTACGAGGCCAAGCGCAAGCACATGCTCGATAAGCTCGTGACCTCGGCGCAGTAAAAGTTCTACTGATTCTTCGGCGTGAAGGTGCTGCGCACCCGTCCGCCTTGCGCCGCTCCGCCCTGCACCGTCGCCATGCCTGTCGTCACGTCATAGACGAGCCGATCGCCCTTCACGACATTCTCGCCTTGCGTCAGCGTCACATTGCCGGTGAGATAGACCTTATTCTCCGCCTTGTCGTAACTGCCGCGGTCGCCCGTGCCGATCTGATCTTTGGAGACCATCGTTACCGGGCCTTCGGCGTCGATATGTTTCACGCGGTCGTTGCTTGTCGCGCCGCTGGCGTCGCCGCCGCCCTTGCCGTCGAGAAAGATAGTGATGCGCGAGGCTTTAAGCGTCGAAGGCCCGTTTGTGACGATGACGCTGCCCGAATAGACGAGCTTTTGCTCCTTGTCGAAATAATCGAGCTTGCCGGCGTCGATATTGAGCGGGTCTTTCGCCGAAGCGCCGGGCAGAATGCCGCCCGAGCGGCCTTTGGCGTCAGCCGGCGCGGCGGCGATAAGCGCGGCGAGAAGGGCAGCGATGGGAAAACGCATCTAGTCTCGCGTCATTGTGCCGCGCGCAGCTCGGGAGTCGGCGCGTCGCTCTCGCCATACAGCACGGAATGCACGCCG
>CAZCJY010000097.1:0-9396 GCA_964498975.1 uncultured Methylocystis sp. | reverse complement strand
GCCGCAATCGGCGAAGCGGCGGCTCAGGAAGGCGAATTGGAGCAGGCGCGGCTGTTGCTGACGAGCGGCGTCGCCCGGGCTTATTTGCGCGGCTATGCGACGGCGCGACAGCTCGAAGTCGCGAGCGCGCTGACAAGGCTGCGCCGCGAATTGGTGGCGCTCGCGGAAACGCGATACCAGACCGGCCTCGACACTTTGGACGGCGCGCAAATCGCGCGGGCCAATCTCGAACTCGCCATAAGGCGCGAAGCCGCCGCGAAAGCGCTTCTCACCCTTCAGCAAGACGCTCTGGCGCGTTTGATGGGCGAAGGTCCGGACGCGGGGCGCGACCTCTATGCCGGCAGAAGAGCGCCCTCGCCGGCGCAACCTGCGCTGCCCCGCAATCTGCCGATCGAAATGCTCATCCACCGCCCCGATCTCGCCGCCGCGCTGCGGCGCGCGGAAGCGGCCGCGCAACGCGTCCATGTCGCGAAGACGATGTTCCTTCCCTCGATCGATCTCGCGATCACGGGGGGCTTCGAAGGATCGGTCACCACAACCAAGATCAGCAAGCTCGCTGGCTATCTGTTCACGCCTTCCGCGATCGGCTATGCCGTCGCCCCAGGCGTGCGCCTGCCTATTTTCCAGGGCGGCCGCCTGACTGGAAATCTGGAAGTGCAGCGCGCCGAATATGATCAGGCGGTCGACGCCTATAATGAAACGCTGCTGCAATCGGCGCAGCAAGTCGCCGATTCGATCGCCAATCTCAAAGGCGCGCGCGCCGAATATGAGGCGCAGAGCCGTTTCCTGCGCGCAACGCGCGCCCAACTCGATCTCGCGCGCGTGCGCCTGCGCGACGGGATGAAAGATCGCCGGGAGATCATCGCCGAACAAGCCGATCTTCTTGAATCGGCCTTCGCGCAGCGCGCGCTCGAAGGCGATAGGCTCGTTGCGGCGGTCGATCTTTATCAGGCGCTCGGCGGCGGCTACGCCGACGGCCCGCATCCAGCCGAGCCAAAGCCGGCGCCGGAGGCCGATCCGATCACCCCGACGGTCGAAGCGATCCAGTCGCTCGGCGGCGGCTAAGGCCAGCGACCGACCCGATCCATGCAACTCTCACGCAAAAGCATCCGCGCCCGCAGAGACTTTCTGCTCAAGCTCGTCATCGGCGTGGCCGGGATCGGCGCGTTGGTCGCTTTTTTCGCCTGGTTCGCTTTCGACCGCAATTGGGTGACGACGGACAACGCCTTCGTCACCGGCAATATCATTCCGGTGCATTCCGACGCGACCGGCGTCGTCGCCGCCGTGCTCGCCGAGGAAACGCAAATGGTCAAGAAAGGCGACGCGCTGGTTCGCCTCGACGGACAACGCGCGCGAGCCGCGCTCAGTCAGGCGGAAGCGGAACTCGGACGCGCCGTGCGCGCTGTCGGCGCGCTTTTCGCCTCTCGCCGCCAAATCTGTCAGAGGGTTCTGTCGCGAGCCGCCATCAGAGATAGGACGCGGCACGATCTTTCAAGATACAAGCAGGCGGCGCCGAGCGGCGCGGCCTCGCGCCAGTTGCTACAGAACACCGAAGACCAGCTCGCCGCGCAGGAAGCGGATTTGCGCGAGACGCGCGCGGAATATCAGGCCGTCGAGGCGCGCGTTGTGGGCGTGACCCGAATGAACCATCCCGACATTGAAGCGGCGAAAGCAAAATTCAACGACGCTTATGTCGAATTTCTGCGCCAGAATATCCGCGCGCCGGCGACAGGCTATGTCGCCAAGCGCAAGGTGCAGGTCGGCCAGCGCGTGCGGCCCGGCGATCCGATCCTCAATATCGTGCCGCTCGATCATCTCTGGGTCGAAGCCAATCTCTGGGAAAACAGGATGGATCGGGTTCGACCCGGGCAGGAGGCGATCGTGAAGGTCGATCTCTATGGCTCCGCCCAGACCTATCACGGCGTCGTCGAAGGCATCGTCCCCGGCTCTGGCAGCGTCTTCGCGATGCTTCCGCCCGACAACGCCACCGGCAACTTCATCCGCATTGTACAGCGCATTCCCGTGCGAATCGCCTTGCGGGCGGACGAGCTCGAAAAGCAGCCGCTGCGTCCCGGCCTGTCGACTGTGACGTCGATAAATGTGGCCGGCCCTCTCCAATCGCCGAACAAGTCCATCGTCAAGACGACGACGAACGAATATTTGACAGAAGTTTACGACAAGGATCTCGCCGAGGCGAAGGCGTGCGCCGACAAGATCGTGAAGGACAACGCCGTCGGCGCGCCGGAGGACGCCGACGGCGCTTGCATAGCGGCCGAATAGAATTCGCAAGGGTTAATTTTAAGCGCGCCATTCGCCAAGCGGGCGCGTCTATTGGCTGAATCGCCATCAGGCCGTAACATCGCAATCGCAATTGTCGAGCGGCCCTATTTGCACGATCGGAGGGAGAGCATGACGGACGTCAGCGTCAAAGCGCCGGCGCGCGAATCTTCGCCAACTCCTTCTCAGGATGCGCAGACAAAGATCGCGCAACGATTGGAGGCGCTAAAGACGACGAAGGACGGCCTGACCGCCGCCGAGGCGGCGCGAAGACTCGCGCAATACGGCCCCAACGCGCTCGAAGACAAGACCGAGAGCAAATGGCGCCGCCTGCTCCAATATTTCTGGGGGCCGCTTCCTTTTCTCATCGAGGCGGCCGCGGTCATCTCCGCCATTCGCCGCGACTGGCCGGACTTCGGCGTCGTGGCCGGCCTTCTCATCTACAATGCGGTCGTCGGATTCTGGCAGGACGACAAGGCCGCCAAAGCGCTCGCTGCGCTAAAGAAAGGCCTCGCCCCCCGCGCGCGCGTTTTGCGCGACGGTGCATGGACGTCGATCGCCGCCGCCGAACTGACGCCCGGCGACATTGTCAGCGTCGCAGCCGGACAGATCATTCCCGCCGACCTGCTGCTCATCGAAGGCGATTATCTGAGCTGCGACCAGGCGGCGCTTACGGGCGAGTCGCTGCCGGTCTCAAAAAAGATCGGCGACGACGCCTATTCGGGCTCCATCGCCAAGCAAGGCGCGATGACGGGCGTCGTCACGGCCATTGGCGATCGCACCTTCTTCGGACGCACGGCGAAGCTCGTCGGCGCCGCCGGCGCCGTTTCGCATTCGCAGCGGGCGGTGACGCAGGTCGGCGACTTCCTCTTGCTGCTCGCCTTTGTGCTGGCGCTGATCCTCGTTGGCGCGCAACTCTATCGTGAAGTCATCGCGACGCATGACTGGAGTTGGGACCGCATCGGCGCGATTGCCCAATATGTGCTGGTTCTGCTGATCGCCTCCATTCCAGTGGCCTTGCCGGCGGTGATGTCCGTCACCATGGCGATCGGCGCCTATGCGCTTTCGCTGCAAAAGGCGATCGTATCGCGGCTCTCGGCGATTGAGGAGCTCGCCGGCGTCGACGTGCTGTGCAGCGACAAGACCGGCACGCTCACCATGAACAGGCTGACGGTCCAACAGCCGATTCCATTCGGTTCGTTCAAAGATGAAGACGTGTTGCTCTTCGCTGCGCTTGCCACCCAAAAAAGCAGCGCCGACGCCATCGATCTCGCCGTGATGGGCGCGCTGCCGGCGCCCACTGCGCTCGACGGCTATAAGCAGACCGCTTTCACGCCGTTCGATCCCGTCAGCAAGAGAACGATCGCGACCGCCGTCGACGGCGCCGGCCGAACGCGTCACTATGCGAAAGGCGCGCCGCAAGCGATCTCGGCGCTCGCCAAGCCCGACGCGCCGACATTGCAGCGCTATCAGGCGGAGGTCGCGGCGCTCGCCGCCAAGGGCGAACGGGCGCTTGGCGTCGCAATATCGGAAGACGGCGTCGCTTGGGCGCTTGTCGGTCTGATCTCGCTGATGGACCCCCCGCGCGCCGACGCCAAGGCGACGATCGCTCAGGCGCGCGCCCTTGGCTTGAACGTCAAGATGGTGACCGGAGACGACGTCGCCATCGGCGATCAGATCGCCGCGCAGCTTGGCATGGGCGATCATCTTCTCGTCGCGAGCGATATCTTCAAGGATGGAGCGACGTCGGACGCTCTGCCCCGCAGCGTCGTCGAAGCGGTGGAGCGGGCGGACGGTTTTGGCCGCGTTTTTCCCGAGCACAAATATGAGATCGTGAAGGCGCTTCAATCCGTCGGCCATATCGTCGCCATGACAGGCGACGGCGTGAACGACGCGCCGGCTTTAAAGCAGGCGGACTGCGGCATCGCCGTCAGCGGCGCGACCGACGCCGCGCGAAGCGCCGCCGCGCTGATCCTGACAGCGCCCGGGCTCTCGACCATCATCAACGCCATTGGCGTGTCGCGGCAGATTTTTCAACGCATCGAGAGCTATATTCATTATCGTATCGCAATGACGCTCGACATCATGATCGTTGTCGTCGCCTCGATCGCATTATTCCAGTTTCAGCCCCTCACCGCCATCATGATCGTGGCGCTCGCTCTGCTCGACGACATTCCGATCATGACGATCGCCTATGACAATGTTCCCGTCGCGCCGCTGCCGGTTCGCTGGGATATGCATCGCATTTTCGTCTTCGCATCGCTGATGGGCCTGCTGTCGGTCGCTGAAACCTTCGGCTTTCTGCTGATCGGCATGCGCTGGACGCTGGACGATCAGTTGCAAGCAATGATTTCTCTCGATCCGGATCAGCTCCAGACGCTCATTTTTCTGCAGCTTGCGGTGGGTGGCCATCTCCTGCTGTTTTCGGTGCGAACGAAGCACCCACTCTTCGCGCCGCCCTATCCGAGCGGCAGGCTATTCTGGGCCATCGCGGCGACGCAGGTCGTCGCCGTGTTGCTATGCCTTTACGGCGTCGGCGTCGCGGTGATCCCCGGCGCGGCGATCGTCGGCGTGTGGCTGTACTGCCTCCTCTGGCTGATTGTGATCGACGCCGTCAAGCTGCTTTACGGCCGTTGGTTCAGCCGGCGCGCCGCGTCAGTCCTATCGGTTGAGCGGAAATTGAAATTCTAGAGCGCGCTGCGAAAAAGTGGAACCCGGTTTTTCGCGTAAAGCGCGCTCTAAACTTTAGGAATCGATCACGTTATCTGCATTTGGGCGATTCCGCCCAAATGCAGCGTGATCTAGGAGACGGGACATGAATTTCACCAAACGATTCCGCGTCGATCCAGGCTCGACCGTCGATCTTGATTCGATTGATCCTGGCTTCCATGGCGCGCACGCAAATGATGTCGAGGCGGCGAGCGAACTACAGCACAATCTCGCGCGCATCACCGAGCTGCAGCGCAAGCTCTACGCCGACCGGAAACATTCGCTGCTGATCGTTTTGCAAGGCATCGACGGCGCCGGCAAGGACGGCGCCTGCTGGCACGTCATCAGCGCCATGGATCCGCAAGGCGTTCAGGTGACGGGCTTCAAGCAGCCTACCCCTGAAGAGCAGGAGCATGATTTTCTCTGGCGCGTCCATCCTCATGCGCCGCAGCGCGGCTTTGTTTCCATCTTCAACCGATCTCATTACGAAGACGTGCTTGTCGTCCGCGTGCATGAGCTTGCGCCAAAGGATGTCTGGAAGCCGCGCTATGACTTCATCAATGAGTGGGAAAAACTCCTCGCCGTCGAGAATAACACGACGATCTTGAAGTTCTTCCTCTATATTTCAAAAGAGGAGCAGCTCAAGCGATTCAAGGAGCGTCTCGACGATCCGGCGCGTCAGTGGAAGATCAGCGCGAGCGACTATAGCGAGCGCGACAAGTGGGACAGTTACATCAAAGCCTTTGAAGCGGCGCTGTCACGCTGCTCGACCAGGCATGCGCCCTGGTTTGTCATTCCATCCAACCATAAATGGTTTCGAAATCTCGCGGCGTCGACGATCATCGCCGATGCGCTGGAAAATTTGAACCTTCAGCTGCCAAAGCCGACCGTCGACATCGAAGAGATTCGCAAGCTGTATCATCAGGCGAAAGAAGCCGAAACATCCTTCGGTAAGCAGGAGTGACGCCTTTGACGGCGTCCAGACTGGAGAATTCGGCCGTCTTCGCCGCGCTTGACAATGCGCCGATGACCTGGAGGCATTATGCGCTTTGGCTCACGGCGAGCGGCGGCGCTTTCCTCGATGGTTTCTCGGTCGCCGCGCTTGGCGTCGCCCTGCCGCTTCTGAAGCGCGACTTCGCGATCAGTCCGCTGCTCGTCGGCCTGATCGGATCGGCGCTCGTCCTGGGCGCCGTCGCGGGCGCGGCGCTCGGCGGCGTCAGCGCCGACAAATTGGGCCGCAAGCGCGTCTTCATCGCCGATATGGCGCTCATCGCGCTTGCTGGCGTCATCGGCGCGGCGGCGCCCGACCCCCGTTTCATCCTGCTCGCGCAATTTCTGCTGGGCGTAGGCGTCGGAATCGATTTCCCGACGAGCGCCTCCTATGTGTCGGAGATGATGCCAAGCAAGGCGCGCAGTAGAATGACGGTCGCGACGATCGCCTTGCAATCCGTGGGCATGGCGGCGGCGGCGCTTGCTGGCCTCACAATCCTGAAATTTCGCCCGGCGACAGACGATTGGCGATTATTGCTGGGAGCGGGCGGCGCGCTTGCGGCGCTTTTTCTCCTGGCCCGCATATGGGCGCCTGAAAGCGTGCGTTGGCTGGCGACAAAAGGGCGAACGGATGAGGCAAGAGCCTTGCTCGACGCGCTTGCCATCGAATTTGGCGAGACATCCATAGAGCTCGAGACAAAATCGATTGCGTTCGCCGCCGTGAAGCCTCCCACAGCGGCGACGGCGCATGCTGTCGGCTATTCGACATTGTTCCGCGCTCCCTATCGCGCGCGCACGCTACTCGCCTCTCTACCTTGGATGCTGATGGACGTCGCCACCTATGGCGTCGGCTTGTTTACGCCTGTGATCCTCGGCGCAATGCACTTCGGCGACTCCGGCGCCGGTCCGATCGCCACAGATTTCGCCGACGCCGAAGCAGCCGCCGTCGTCGACGTATTTCTTGTCGTCGGATTTATCGCAAGCCTCTGGGCCGTGCCGCGCTTCGGCCGCATCTTCATGCAGGTCGCGGGTTTCGCCGGCATGACCGTCGGCATGCTACTGCTGCTGTTCGCGGCCATGGCCGGCGACGGGGCACAGGCACATCTTGGTTTCGTCATCGGCGGCTTCATGCTTTTCAATTTCGCAATGAACGCCGGACCGAACGCGACGACCTTCACCTTGGCGCCGACGCTCTTTCCGACCGCGATCAGAGCCTCCGCCAGCGGCTTCGCCGCCGCCTGCGCCAAGGTCGGCGCCACTTTCGGAACTTTCGTCGTGCCGCAGCTTGAAGCGGGATGGGGCCTGACCGGCGTCGTCGCCCTCATGGTTTCCGTCAGCGTCGCGGGCCTCGTGACGACAGCGAGCCTCGCGCATGTCGTCAATCAAGAAGGCGCGCTTGAGGAGTAGCCGCCTTCGTCCGCAACGCGGCGGTCGTCAAATCAGGCCAGCTGACTGACGAGCGTCCATGCGCCGAGAAAGATCAGCATCACCAAGGTCAGCGCCATGAGGACGATCAAAATCGCCTTGTCGGCGGTGCGCTGATCTTTCTTCGCCATGGCGCGCCTCGCTTAGCGGAAGAACCAACCGCCGCGCAATCTTCAGACGTTTGCGCGGCGGCGCGTAAAATTTCGAGGCCCCAGTCGCCGCCGAAAATTCGGCTAGGAGCCCGCCCCGAAAAAGATGACGCGCGACAGATAGGTATAATCGCCCTCGAACGCCATCATCGCCATCAGGACCAGCACCGCCAGGGGCGGAAGCAGGATGGCGACGACAAGGGCGAGACGCTCCCATGCCATATGCATGAAGACCGCGACGATCAGCCCGGCCTTCAACATCATGAACAGCACGATCAGGAACCACCGCAGATAGCCCTGGAAGTCGAAATAATCGACGAGATAGGAGCAGGCGCTGAGGACGAACAGCAGCACCCAAACCAAAAGATAAAGCTTGATCGGATGCTGCTGGCCATGCGCGTGCGCGGCGGGCTTAGCCACGTCCGCTGCAGTTGCAGCGCCGTGCGTCGTATTGTCAGTCATCGACGTCATATGTGTCTCCCTGTCGGAGATGTCGCCAGTTTCACCACAGATAGAAAAACGCGAAGATGAAGACCCAAACAAGATCAACGAAGTGCCAATAAAGGCCCATGATTTCGACGATCTCGTAGCGGCCCTTGCGGCTCGTGAAGAAGCCGCGCCTGCCGACGTCATAGTCGCCGCGCCAGGCGGCGCGCGCGATAATGAGCAGGAAAATCACCCCGACCGACACGTGGAAGCCGTGAAAGCCGGTGATCATGAAGAAGCTCGAGCCAAATTGCGCCGCGCCGAAGGGATTGCCCCAGGGACGGACGCCTTCGTGGATCAGCTTGCTCCATTCGAAGGCCTGCATGCCGACGAAAGCCGCGCCGAAAAAGGCGGTGACGAGCATCAAGATGGCCGCCTTCCTGCGCTCGCGCGCATAGGCGAAATTCACCGCCATGGCCATCGTGCCCGAACTCGTGATGAGATCGAAGGTCATGATGGCGATGAGAATGAGCGGAATTTTCTTGCCGCCGATCTCGAGCGCGAAGATTTCGCTGGGGTGCGGCCATTCCACCGTCGTGGACATGCGCACCGTCATGTAAGAAATCAGGAAGCAACTGAAGACGAAAGTGTCGCTGACGAGGAAAATCCACATCATCGCCTTGCCCCAGGACGCGCTCTTGAACGAGCGCTGATCCGAGGACCAGTCGGAAATGATGCCGAATAGCCCGTTGCTGGGCTGCGGTTGATCAGTCACTGTAGTCTCCGCCGTCATGGCTCGATCCCGTCCCTTATGAAAGCAAGCGGCGGCAAATGACGCCGAAACTGTCGGCCCAGCCGATCAGCATGGCGAACATCAGCAGCCAGACGAACAGCAGGAAGTGCCAGTAAATGGCGCAGAGCTCGACGCTTGTCGTCAGCGCGGCGGTCATGCGCGCCGCGCAGCGGACCTTGTCGATCGTTCGCGCCAGCGCGACGAGACCGCCGATGAGATGCAGCGCATGCGCGCCGGTCAGCAGATAGAAGAAGGCGTTGGCGGCGTTGCTCGACGCAAAGAAGCCCAGCGCCAGAAGTTCCCGCCACGCCCAAAGCTGCCCGATCAGAAACAGGCCGGCGGCGACGGCGCCGACCGCAAGAGCCGTTTTGACCCGCGCAATGTCGGCGCGCCGCGCGGCGTTCAGCGCCATCTGCAAGGCGACGCTGCTTGCCGCAAGAAGCGCGGTGTTGAACCAGAGGATGCCCGGCATCGGCGGCGTCTGCCAGTCCGGGGCGTCGGCGCGCATGAAATAGGCCGCCGTCAGCAGCGAGAACAGGCAACCCGCGACCGCAAGGAACACGGCGAGGCCGACCTTGGCGGCCGGCGGCGGCGCAACCCCGCCGGCGCGCGGATATTGGGCGACCT
>CAZCJY010000096.1:0-9414 GCA_964498975.1 uncultured Methylocystis sp. | reverse complement strand
GCGCCCGGACAGTCGTCGCTCTCGCCATGAAGGCGCGAGCGGAAGGATCGATGAGCGGGGGTGAGTTTTGGGTGAGATTCTCGAAAGCGAATGGACGCTCGACGCTTTTAAGCATCGCGAGGAAGAGCGGCGAAAGAATGAGCGCGCCTCGGCGACAACCGACGTTGCGGAAGCGATAGGCGACGTTGCGGAGATACGTCCGCCGTCGGGGGACGAGATCTCGGGAAACAATTGGCTTGCCCAGGCATTCAGGCGCCGACAAGAGGAACAGCGCGCGAAAGAGATTTTGAATAACGCGCGCAGCCGCGATTGGGGGCCAGCGGCGGACAGCAAGGAAAATCCCGTCGATGACTGGCTCATCGCCGGGTTCAAGCGTCATGAGGAAGAACAACGACACATGGCGCAGGTTGCACGCGCGCTCGACGCCGCGTCAAATCCAGACGTTAAAACCGTCTTGCCGACGTCTGACGCTCTGAGCCTTGTCGCCATCCCGAATAGGGCGATAGCGCCCAAGAAAGAGCGGCCACGGGTCGCTGGCCGCTTGATTTCGATAGGCGGTTTGATTGTCATCGGCGGCCTGTTTTCCGTTCTCGCCCTGAGAACGGCGCTCTTCGCGCCTCCGAAATCTCCGGCGCTTGTCAAGGCGCCGCTGACCCCGACAAAGGGCGTGGCGAATCCTCGCGAAGGCGCTCCGACGGAAGCTGAAAGGGCGCCGAGCGAAACCAACGCCGGCGCGACGCCATCGGTCCAGACGCCTGCAAACACACAAAAGCAAAGCGTCGCCATTCCTGAAGGCCAGCAAAAGCCCGCATCCGGGGCTCCGGCGGTAGGAGATGGGAACAAGCCGGAAGTTGCGCCGCCCATGGCGACGGAAGAAAAATCAACTACCGAGCCGCCGACCGTCGACCCGACGAAATCGCGCGAGACGGCCCAACCTGAAAAGGATCAGAACGCCTCCGAAGCAAAGCAGCCGACGGCCGATAAAAAGACCAAGGCCGCAAAAGCCAAATCTTCCGCTGGCGGCCATTCTTCGGCAAGACCCAATCCGTTTTCCGCCTTTCTGACGCGCGCGACCAACTCGGTCCGCAAATTCTTCGGGAAGTTAGGACAGAACGGCGATCGTTCCGGCAGATGATCGTCATCCGCATTTAGAGCAAGGACTCGACGGCCCGGTATTGGCGCCAGCCGATACTGAGGATGTTCTTTCGCCAACAATCAGCGCGGCGTTGGGCGCGCGCAGCGCCGCCTCCCGCTCGTCTATCTCGATGCGCCCAAACGCCTCCATTCCGGGCCGAAGCGCGAGGTCGGGATTTTCCGCCTCGATCACGACGTCGACCGTTGCGTCGTCCCCGGGCGTCGCCGGCCGTCGCACCTCGGTCACCCTGCCGGGGAACGTCCGGTCAGGCGCAGCCGCGATGGTCAGCGTCGCCTCAGCGCCGGGCGCAATGGCGAGGGCGCCGTCGCCGCCGGCTTTCGCTCGAAGGCGAATGGTCGTCGCGTCGCCGATCACGAAGAGCGGCGCTCCGGCGGCGATGCGCTTCCCGACAGCCGCCTGTCGCTCGACGATAAAGCCGTCAACCGGCGCGATAATCTCGGCGCCCGCGCGCGCAGCCTCGGCTCTCGCCAGCGCGTCGCGCCGCTTAGCGACGATCGCTTCGGCGCGTTCGGTTTGCGCCTGCGCGCGCGACAGGGCGCGTCGCGACGCCTCGATCGCCTTGCCGCTGAAGGCGCGAGGCCGCGAACGCCCCTCTCGTTCATCGACGACCGCCTTAGCCTTGGCGCGCGCTTTCATGCGCAGCCCCAGTTCCGTCTCAGCGGCCGCCAGCGCGCGTTTCTCGCGCTCGAGCGCTTCGTCGAAGGGACGCGGGTCGAGGGTGGCGCAGATTTCCCCTTTCTTCGCGTTCGCGCCGAGCTCGCAGCGCAGCGTCTCCACGACGCCTGCGACAGGCACTACGACCGGCGTGCGCGCGATGGGAGCGACGAGGCCGCTCACGGTGACTATGCGCGCGCTTGAGCCGCGCGCGAATTGTGTTTCGTCTCGCGCAAGATTGGCGTGCAAATGTAAATAGATCGCGCCGGTCACGCCGATAATCATCAAGCCCAACAATCCGGCGAGAATCGGTTGACGCCAGGCGCCGGGGGCGACGACAGCGGCGACGCGCGGCGCCGGCGCGGATGGCGCGCGACCCGAAACCCAGGCCTGCGCCGCCGGCGAACGGAAGATCGCTTTCTCGATCTCGACAAGCAGAAACAACAAGGCGCTGGCGAAGGCGATGTGCCCCCAAATCTCGGCGTCAAGCGGCGTCGTGTGAAACAGCGAATGCATGAAAGGCGCATAGGTGAACATCGCCTGCAGCACGACGACGATAGCGATGGAGATCAGCACCGCGCTACTGCCGAAGAAGCCCTTCAGAGACAGTGACGACTCGGATAGAAAGCGCGCGTTGAAAAGATAAGCCACCTCACAGGCGACCAGCGTATTGACCGCGACGGTCCGAGCGCTGTCGAGCCCCATGCCGCGGGCTTTCTCCAGTTCGTAGAGACCGAATGTGGCGCTAAGCATCAGAAAGGAGACGAAGACGATCCGCCAGACGAAGTGGCGCGACAGGATCGGCTCGCCCGACGGACGCGGCGGGCGCGACATGATGCCGGGAGACGGCGGTTCGAAAGCGAGCGCCAGGCCGAGCGTAACGGCGGTAACAAGATTGATCCAGAGCATCTGCACCGGCGTCACGGGCAACGCCTCACCCATAACGATGGCGGCGATCACCGTCAGGCCCGCGCCGCCATTGGTCGGCAAAATGAAGAGAATCGTTTTCTTCAGATTTTCATAGACGACGCGGCCTTCCTTCACCGCATGAACAATGGAGGCGAAATTGTCGTCGGCCAGAACCATTTCGGCGGCCTCCTTGGCCGCCTCGGTGCCCTTGACGCCCATGGCGATGCCGATGTCTGCGCGCTTGAGCGCGGGCGCGTCGTTGACGCCGTCGCCGGTCATGGCAACGATTTCGCCGCGGCTTTGCAATGACTGAACGAGACGGAGCTTATGTTCGGGGCTGGTGCGCGCGAAGACCGTCGTCGCCGTGACGGCATCGCCGAGTTCCTCGTCCCCTATCGCATCGAGATCATGACCGGTGAGCACGGAGTCGGGCTGCCGCAAGCCGAGTTCACGCGCGATCGCTTTCGCCGTCGCGGCATGGTCGCCCGTAATCATTTTGACATTAATGCCGGCGGCTGCGCATTCGCGGACGGCTTCGACGGCTTCTGCGCGGGGCGGGTCGATCAAGCCGACAAGTCCGATAAAGGTCAGACCGCTATCGACATCGCCGAAAGCGAGCTGCTCCTGCCCCTTCTCGGCGGGTTTCGTTGCGACCGCCAACACGCGCTGACCCTTGGCGGCCATGTCGTGGATGCGCGCGTGCCAGTGATCAAATTCGAGCGGGCGCTGCTCCTCTTTGTCGCCACGCTCCCAGAAACACATTTCGAGCAGCCGCTCCGGCGCGCCCTTCACGAATATGTAGCCGGCTCTTTCATGATCGTGATGCAGCGTCGCCATGAAGCGATGCTGAGACTCGAATGGGATTTCGTCCGTGCGCGGCAGCGTCAAAGCCAGATCGCGCAAACTAACGCCGCCTTTGACCGCCGCGGTCAACAAGGCGCCTTCCGTCGGATCGCCGTCGACGCTCCACACGCCGTCCTTCTCATGCAGCGCGGCGTCATTGCATAGCGCTACCGGCCGCAGCGCCGACAACAGATCGGAGTCGTCGCGCAGCACGATATCTTGTCCGTTCCGCGTAAAGCCGCCATGCGGATCGTAGCCCGTGCCTGTCGCCTCATAGACGCCCTTGGCGGTGACAACGGAACGCACCGTCAATTCGTTGCGCGTGAGCGTGCCCGTCTTATCCGAGCAGATGGTCATCACCGAGCCGAGCGTTTCAACGGCCGGAAGCTGGCGAATGATGGCGCTGCGGCGCGCCATCCGCTCCACGCCGATCGCCAGCGTGATGGTGATGATCGCCGGCAGCCCCTCCGGTATCGCCGAGACGGCGAGGCCGACCGCGGCCATGAACATTTCGGCAAGATCGAAGCGCCAAACCAGCGTGCCGAAGGCGACGACGAAGGCGCAGATCGCGAGAATGGCGACGGTGAGCCAGCGGGCGAACTCGTCCATTTTTTGCAGCAGCGGCGTCGTCAGCGTCTGCACTTCGGAGAGAAGCTCGCTGATGCGGCCGATCTCCGTCTCAGCGCCGGTGGCGACGACGACGCCGGTACCCTGGCCATAGGTCACGACCGTGCCGGAATAAACCATCGACATGCGGTCCCCGAGCAGGGCGTCGGGCGGCACGGCCTGCGTGTTCTTGTCGACCGGGAGCGACTCGCCGGTGAGCGCCGCCTCCTGAAGCTGCAACGACTTTAGGCGGATGAGGCGAATGTCGGCGGGAACCTTGTCGCCCGACTGCACATAGACGATGTCGCCGGGCACGACGTCGCCCGCATCAATGACTATCCTTTTCCCGCCGCGAATGACGGTGGCGCGCAGCGACAGCATGTTGCGGACGGCCTCCATGGCCTCTTCCGCCTTGCCCTCCTGGATGAAGCCGATAACGGCGTTGATGACGACGACCGCGACGATGACGGCGGTGTCCACCCAATGCGCCATGAGCGCCGTCACGACCGCGGCGGCGAGCAACACATAGATGAGCACATTGTGGAATTGCTGCGCGAAGCGCAGCAGCGCGCTGCGCCGTTTGCCGGCCGGAAGGCGATTGGGGCCATGAACGGCGAGACGCCGCGCAGCCTCTGCTTCGCTCAAACCGGCGTTCGCGGTCTCCAATCTCTCCAAAACTGTCTCGAAGGGGACCGCCGCCCAGTTTTCCTTGGCCTCCGGGGACTTCTCCATTCAAGCTTCTTTCTTCTTCGTCGCCAATCAGTTTTGGGCGCTGCAATGCGGCGCGGCTCCGCCAGCGCAGGCGGTCAAGCGCCCGCGACGTCAGAATATTATGGGGCGGATTTGCGTTGCCGGGAGGAGCGCGTCGTCGCGTCGCGATCGCAATTTAATCAGAAAACGTCGTCGGCGACCCGCGCGCAAACGTCGGAAATTCTTTCATCGGAAGGTTTGAGGCCGATCCATGCGCGCATCGCGTCGGGATCGAAACCCGCTTCGCAGCGGCCATCGACGCGCATCAGCGGGCGACGGATCAGTGTCGGGTCGATCATCATCATGACCAGCGCTTGTTGCGGATTGACGGTCTCAGGGTCGATCTCGCCGGATTTGACGCGCGGCGAGGCGGCGTTGAACCACTCCTGCACCGGCTTCTCGCCGAAATAGGGCCGCAAGCTCGACGGGCTCCATGGCTCGGCAAGCAGATTGCGGACCTCGACCTCATGGCCCGAGGCGATGAGCAAAGCCTTTTGCCGCGCATTGCCGGCGCAACCCGGTTTTTCATAGAAGATGACATGAGCCATCGGCGACCCCTTCCGCCTGCCGCCCCAAGCAGTCGCTGACCGGAGCTTAGCGCGAATTTGTGCAGCGCGATATAGGCCGGCCGAACAAATTGCATACAGGGGCGGTAGGCGGGTCGCCGCTTGTTGAGGCAGGATGCGGCGCGCTTAGCGCGACAGCGCCCATGTTACGCTGATGCGCGTCGAAAGACGCTGCAGGCCGGGACGGATCGGCATTTCCGCCATCGCCTCGGGCGCCGCCGTGGTTTTCATCGCATAGGCGCGGGGCTGCGCCTCCACTTCATCGGCAGGCCGGATTTCGAGCACGCGCGCAAGCCGCAGGCCGGCGGCCTCCGCATAGGTTTTTGCGCGCCGTTCGGCGTCCTTGACCGCCGCAGCGCGCAACGCATCGAGCTTTTCCTTGGGCTGGGTGAATTCGAACTCTATCCCTTCAAAACTATTGACGCCTTTGTCGATCAGCTTTCCGGCGATCTCTCCCGCTTTCTGAATCGGCTTGATGCGCGCGAGAAGATCATTGCGCGCGCGATAGAGCTTTTGCGCAGGCTTCGGCTTGCCTTTGGGATCGCGCTCCTCGACGGTGACGGGCGCAAGCGTCACGCCCTGCGTCTGCACGTCGGCGTCGCCGACGCCAAACGTCTTCAACTCCGAGAGAATAGCTTCGGCGGCGCGCGCGTTCTCGGCGGCGGCCTCGGCGGCGGTCGGACGCTCGGTGACGACGCCGAAGCGCAAAATTGCGCAATCGGGCGCGACATCTTCATAGGCTTCGCCGATCACGGACACGTTCGGCACGCTTTCCTTCAAGGATTCGGCGCGCGCCGCGGCGGCAAAAGCGATGAGGCCCAGCGAAAGTGCGATGAGCGAACGAATCATGGCATATCCTTTAGTAAACGCCGCAAGCGCCCAAGGCCGCAAAAGCGCCGGCTTGTGGCTCTAACTTGACGAAGCATATAGGAACGCGGCGCGGTCGTCGTCCCGCGCCGTCGCGAAAAGGCCTCATGCCCACGCTTTATCATCACCCGCTCTGCCCCCATTCGCGATTCATCCGGCTCGTCCTTTCCGAATATGGAATCAACGCCACGCTGATCGAAGAGCGCGCCGCCGACCGCCGCCCCGAATTCCTCGCGCTTGATCCCGCCGGCCGAACGCCGGTTTTCGTCGACGACGACGGCACGATCGCGCCTGGCGCGACTGTCATCGCCGAATATATCGACGAAGCCTACGGCGCCGAGCGCGGCGCGCAGCGGCTCATGCCGGAGGACATCAAGGGGCGCGTCGAGACGCGCCGGCTCGTCGACTGGTTCAACGTCAAATTCTTCGACGAGGTCACGAATTGGCTGGTGACGGAGAAGGTCTATAAGCGCTTCGCGCCTCAGGGCGGCGCCCCGGACATGGACCTGCTGCGGATCGCGCGCGCCAACATCCGCCACCATATGCGCTATATCGGCTATCTGACGCATATGCGGAACTGGCTGGCGGGCGAGCGCCTCTCCTATGCCGATTTCGCCGCGGCCGCGCACATCTCCTGCGCCGATTATCTGGGCGACGCGCCATGGGACGAGGACGAGTCCGCGAAACATTGGTACCAGCGGATCAAGTCGCGGCCGGCGTTCCGACCGCTCTTGGCCGACCGCGCGCCGGGGATGACGCCGGGCCGGTTCTACGCCGAACTGGATTTCTGACGCTCGAACAAGCAGTCCGCGAAAAGGCGCTGGCGCTCGGCTTCGACGCCTGCCGCTTCGCGCGCGCTGACGCTCCCGACAAGCAGGGCGAGCGGCTGCGCGCATGGCTGGCCCAGGGCGCTCATGGCGACATGGGCTGGATGCTGGAAACGGCCGAACGACGGGCCTCGCCTCGCGCCCTGTGGCCGCAAGCCAATAGCGTCATCATGCTCGGCCTCAACTATGGGCCGGACGTGGACCCTTTGTCGGCGCTGGCGAAGCGCGACTGCGCCGCGATCTCCGTCTACGCGCGCCACCGCGACTATCACGACATCGTCAAGGGAAGGCTGAAACAACTTGCGGCCTTCACGTTGAGCCAAGCGGGCGGCGGCGACGCCAAGGTCTTCGTCGACACCGCGCCGGTGATGGAAAAACCCTTGGCGCAGGCGGCGGGGCTTGGCTGGCAGGGCAAGCACACAAATCTCGTCTCGCGCGAATATGGCTCCTGGCTGTTTCTGGGCGCGATCTTCACCGATCTCGCGCTTGCGCCGGACGCGCCGGAAGAAGACCGCTGCGGCTCCTGCCGTCGATGCCTCGACGCTTGTCCGACGGACGCCTTCCCAGCGCCTTATCAACTCGACGCAAGGCGCTGCATCTCCTACCTCACCATCGAGCACAAGGGGCCAATCCCCTGGGAATTCCGCGCCGCCATCGGCAATCGCGTCTATGGCTGCGACGACTGCCTCGCCGTCTGCCCCTGGAACAAATATGCGCGGGCGACGCGCGAAGCGAAGCTCGCGGCGCGGGTCGATCTGGAAAACCCGCCTCTTGTCGAACTGGCGCGGCTCGACGACGCCGGTTTTCGCGCTTTTTTCGCCGGTTCGCCGATCAAGCGCATCGGCCGCGACCGGTTTTTGCGCAATGTGCTGATCGCCATTGGCAACTCTGGCGAGCAAGGTCTCGTCGCCCATGCCGAAAGGCTGCTCGACGATCCGGCTGCGATCGTTCGCGGCGCCGCCGTTTGGGCGGTGAGCCGCCTGGCGCCGGCGCGTTTCGCGGCGCTGCGCGCCGGGCGGCTGGCGGCGGAAGCCAACGCGGCGGTCCGCCTGGAGTGGGGCCAAGCATAGGCAAAAGCGCCACAGTCGAACAAAAAATAGCGCTCATCCGCATTTACTGCGCTGCGGCAGGCTTTCCGCCGGCGAATTCGTTCTAATCTCATACTGATCACGATTCACGCCATGGCTCCCGCCTCATGTCCGTTTTTTCGCGCCGCAGCACCGACGAGCCCGCCGAGGAGGCCGCCCGCCTCCTGCTGCGGATCGGCGTGTTTTTGTTGTTCGTGATTTCACTGATCGCGCCAATACTCGTACGCCAGACCGTCTATGTCCTGCTGCCGATCGGCGCTGCGCTGCTGCTCGCCTCGGCGACGCTGACGCCAGACCAAGGCTCGGTGCGTTCGATGCGGTCGATCCTGGCTTCGCCGCCGCTGCTCGCGGCCTTGCTGCTGGCGGCCTGGACAGGCTTGTCGCTTTTCTGGACGCCTTTTGAGGGGCCCGCCGAGCGCTTCGCCAAGAGCGCCGCGACCCTGGCGCTCGTCGCGCTCGCTACGGGCTTCCTGCCCTTGCGCACCAAGACCTCAAACCTCAACCTGCTGCCGATCGGCGTGGCCATTGCGGCCGTAGCGCTCGCTGCGATTACGCTGTTGATGGAGCCGCAATATACGCTCGACGACATTCTCGACGTTGGGCCGCTGGGCCGCGCCGGGCTGGGGCTCGCCCTGCTCGTCTGGCCCGCGATGGGCGCGCTCGCCGTGCGCGGCCGCTGGTATTCGACCGTCGCGCTCGCCGTGGCGACGATTATCGCCTGCTATCTCTCGCGCGCCCCAAACGCCATGCCGGCGCTCGCCGGAGGCGCGGTCGTCTTCGCGGCCGCTTTCGGGCGGGCGCGTCACATGGCCGTCGTCCTGGCCGCGCTGATGGCCGCAATCGTGCTCCTCGCGCCGCTGACCGCTTTGACGACGCATCTTATCTGGCCCGAGCTTCCCCCGAGCTTCTTCAAACATCTCGCCTTTTGGGGGCAGATGATCGCCAGCGACGGCTGGCGCACGCTGATCGGACACGGCTTCGGCGCCGCCACATGGGGCGTGCTGGGCGGTTATCTCACGCCAGGGACGCCGCGCAGCCTCGTCTTTCAGATCTGGTTCGATCTCGGCGCGCTTGGCGCCGCGGCGCTGGCGCTCGTCGCCGCGCGCACGAGCCTTTTCGTCGGCGAGTCGCGCCCCGCGCTCGCGCCC
>CAZCJY010000095.1:6524-9449 GCA_964498975.1 uncultured Methylocystis sp. | reverse complement strand
GTCGGCGGCGTCGAGAAACAGAATTTGCGCGGCGGCGGCGATCAGCGTGAATTCGAGCCGCGCGGCTTGACGCGGCAGGCCCTTCTCGAGGAGATCGGCGAGCGCGTAGCGAATGACGCCGAGCCGACGCAGCGCCACAGTCGCGATGGAGCGCACAAGCGACACGTCGCGCGCGTCGAGGCCGGAAAGCCGCGACGGCACGGCGTTGGCCGAGAAACATCCATCGAGCCGATGGCCGCCCTGCACCACGTCGCCGATGATGTTGGCGGCGGCGAGGCGCGCGGACAGTCCGGGCGTCTTTGCGGCCTCCGCCTCGCGCGCCGCCTCGGCTGGCACGAAGCCCTGTCGCGACGCTTGGCGCGCGGAAGGGCGCGCCGGTTTGGCCCGCGCGGGAAATGGTCTACTGTCGCTGGTCACGAAACGGCCGTCTCCACTGCCCCGACGCGATGCGAATCATAGCACAACCGCCGCGGCGGGGGGCGAGGAATACGCGAGGGAAATCCGATGTCCGACGCCGCTGGGGCGAATAACGCCAAAAAATCGCAGGACAGCCTGCCGCCGGCGGCGCAGCGCGCATTGGCCGAGGCCGAGGAACGCCGCCGGAAGGCAGTGAAAAAACCCGCGCCGCCGCAGGAGCTGGGCGGACGCGGCGGGCTCGATCCGGCGCGCTACGGCGACTGGGAAGCGAAGGGAATCACAAGCGATTTTTGATCGCCGGCTCTCTCGCGCGTCGTTCGCCCTCGGCCTCCACGACTAAGCTTTTATGGCGCATCCATCGTAAGCGGGCGGGAAGCCGATTGACGGGAGTGACTCGATGTCGACGCGACGCGCAATCGGACTGCTTCTTTCCTTCCTATTCGGCGCCGCGACATTCGCCTCCGCTCGCGCCCAAAGCCTGGATTTGGCTTCCGCGAAAATCGTCGATCTGAGCCACGCCTTCGACGCCAACACCATCTATTGGCCAACTTCTCCTTCCGGCTTCGAGTTGCAGCAATTGCATAGGGGCCCGACCAAGGCCGGCTTCTTTTACTTCGCCAACGCCTTCTGCTCGCCGGAGCATGGCGGCACGCATCTCGACGCGCCCATGCATTTCGCCGAAGGGCGCTGGACCAGTTCCGACATTCCTCCAGAGCGCTTTGTCGGGCCGGCGATCGTGATCGATATCGCGGCGAAAACGGCCAGCGACCCCGATTATGTCCTGACGCCCGCCGACATTGCCGCCTGGGAGATCGCGCACGGCCGCATTCCGGACAGCGCAATCGTGCTGCTACGCACCGGCTGGAGTTCGCGCTGGCCCAACAAGAAGGCGTATCTCGGCGACGATACGCCGGGCGACGCCGCGCATCTCCATTTTCCGTCCTTCGGCGCCGAGGCGGCGGCCTGGCTCGCACAAGAACGGCGCCCAAATCTCATCGGCGTCGACACGGCCAGCGTGGATCATGGCCCATCGCACGACTTCCGCGTCCACCGCATCATCGCCGCCGCCAATATCGGCGGACTCGAGAATCTCACGAACCTCGATCAATTGCCGCCGACCGGGGCCATCCTCGTCGCCCTGCCGATGAAGATCGCCGGCGGCTCGGGCGGCCCCGCGCGCATTATCGCCTTCGTTCCGCGAAAATAGGCATCACCCCGCGCCTTGCGCGCGCAGGAAGGCAAGCGCCCGGCCCCAGGCGTCTTTCGCATCGCCTTCGCGATAGCTCTCGCGATAATCGGCAAAGAAAGCATGCGGCGCGTCGTCATAAACGATGATGTCGGCCGGCGCATCAACGTCGTTGAGGCGCGCGCGCATCTTCTCGACCAGATCGCCTGGAATGCTGAGGTCGGCCCCGCCGTAAAGCGCCAGCGTCGGAACCTTCAGCTCGGACGCGACGTCGATGGGCCAACGCGGCTGCGCCGCCGTATGCGGCCCGTCGAGCCGGCCATACCAGGGAATGCAGGCGACGAGACGCGGATTATGAACGGCGTAAAGCCAGGCGATGCGCCCGCCCCAGCAAAATCCGGTGATCGCCGCGCGCGAAACGTCGCCGCCTTTCGTCGCGGCGAAAGCCAGCGCCTCGTCGAAAATCGCCATCGTCTCGGCGTCTGGCGCTTTAGCCACGATGGCGCGAATGGCTTCGATATCGCGCGCCGTTTGCGGATCGCCGTAGCGAATGAGGAAGTCCGGCGCGATCGCGAGAAATCCCTGCTTGGCGAAACGACGGGCGATGTCGCGAATATGTTCGTGGAGGCCGAATATTTCCTCGGCGATCAGGATCACCGGGCAATTCGCGCCGTCCTTAGGGCAAGCGGCGTAGGCAGGCGCGCCGCTGGGCAGCATGATCATGCCGGCCTCCAATCCCTCGGCGTCCGTCGCAATGGTTCGCGACGCGCGCGCGCCAGCTGCCTGGGCAAACCGTCCGGCTTCGGTTGAATGCGAAAACATACAGCCTCCAAAATTTTTGCGAGCGATCGCTTAGTTATGGAAATAATTTGCTTTTTTCCAATCATTTTCATCGTCGATTGGTTAAGCGCCGCGCCCGTCGCGAGCTTTCGCCGCGCTCTTCCCCGCGGTCCGTAATGGCCCGAACCAGCCCATATTGCGCCGCAATAGCGGCCTTCTCTTTGGCGCCAAAAGCGCGTATATCGCCGCTCCGGAGAGCGGCGCCCGCCGCAACGGGAGGGATAGCCCTTGGTCGGCCCAATGCTCGTGATCGCCGCGTCCCCTCCCCAACAAGCGCCGCCACGCGTCGCTTGCGCTCATCTCAAAAGGAACGCGCCATGACGCAGCGATCGGACGCGGGCCCCGCCCCTAGCGGCGAGGGGTCGCCGACGCATGCGCTCCCAGCGCCCGGCCAGGGGCACGAACACGCCAAGGGCGGCCTCGTCGGACTGATTATCGGCTCCATCGGCATCGTTTACGGCGACATCGGCACAAGCCCGCTC